>CACYBS010000168.1 GCA_902772725.1 Erysipelothrix rhusiopathiae | reverse complement strand
TTATGTAGAAAAAAGTGAGAATGATTTTAATGGTCCAATGGTAGCAACCACAAAAGAATATAATGTTATTCGAGGTGGCCTGCTGCCTGCAGCAATGGTTGTAGATTACACAAAAGAAGAAGAGTATAACCTGATTATTGCATGGCTCGCTCAATATGCTGAATGGAGGAATTGGTCAAGTTATAAGAATGGGAAAACCATTACTGGCGTTTATTCTAGAATTCAAGAAGCCATAAATAAGTGCAGAACCGATTCATCATGTCCAACACCCGAAGATGTGAAGAAAATACTCTTTGAAAGACAATTCATAGTTCTTCAAGGAGCACCTGGCTGTGGAAAAACTTGGACTGCAAAAATGATTGCTAAAATGCCTGAATTTAAGGAAGTTAAGTTTGTTCAGTTCCACGCAGAAACGACCTATGCAGATTTTGTTTATGGAATAAAGCCTGTTTTGAATGGTACTTCAGTTGCATATGAAGGAAATAAAGGTGCATTACTTGAAATCCTTGATTCTGCTGTTAAAGCGGAGCAGAGAAAGGAGAAAGTCAAGTTCTTATTAATCATTGATGAATTCAATCGAGCCAATCTTGCGAATGTATTGGGTCCTGTTTTCTATTTGTTCGAACAAAACAATGGAGGGTCAAATAATCTCATATTAAATTTGGGCAAATGGTTTAATCCTGTTTCTAATAAGATAGAGGATTTGATCTATGATCATATCCCAAGTAATTTATATGTAATTGCTACCATGAACACAGCAGACAGAAGTCTTGCAATGGTAGATTTTGCTCTCAGAAGACGTTTTTCATGGGTTACACTAAGGCCGCATAAACTTGATCCAAATAAATATCAATGCTTTGATACAGAATTATTCGATAATGTCAATACCCTATTCCTAAAATTTGCGACTGATGAGGAATTGAATCTACAACCTGGACAATCCTATTTCATGGATAAGGGAAAGAGAATGGATAGTATAATTTATGGACTTATGCCCTTGATGAAAGAGTATTTTAATGGAGGTTTTCTATTACCTGCGAAAGAAGAATTCATACAACTATTCTATAAGGAAACCGGAATACTAATGTACGAATAAATGGCAAAAAAGGTTAAGATTATAAATAAACTTGAATTCACCACAAAACATTTTCGTGGCGAATATGACACTCATGATCTTATCCTTTTAGCACAAAAAGATACTTCTATTGATCTTTCTAAATTTTCTGAAGTTTGGGGAAGTGATAAAGATAACATAGACAAACATATCAATTCTTTTTTTTCGTACAATAAAAAAAGTTTTGATTTTTTAGGCATTAAAGTACAGAAGTCCGATGAGCAAGTTATTAAGTTTGAAACAAGTAATTATGTCGGAAGCGTTCCTCTGTATTCTCCATCGTCGGGCAAACCTTATGCTAATTTGATTATTAAAGGAAGGTTGAACGAAGACATTGGAGAAATCCTACCCTATTTGGTCGATTCTATTCAAATTGAGTATGAAGATGATTTGATTCTTCCTTATCAGTCATCCGTTAGACCTCCCTTATATTTTGAATGTGCAAAGGTCATAAAAAAGTATATTGAGGTCAAAAGAATACATTGGAGGAAATTTAATTCTGAAAACAAAATACAGAGTCAACCTGCAGGCACGACTGATTGGTCTCGTTATGCAGCCAATAGTTATGACCCTCATAATACATTGAGATATCCTAATCACATCAACCTTTTAACAACAGACCATTCGGAATGGAAGCAGATTAACTATGTTCTGAACCTTTGTTTTTCTGAGCTCCAATCCAAAAGCACGCCACGCCGAACTAGGACTCTTTATGCCAGCGAGATAAATTATTTAAGGTCTCAGCTGTCTCGAGATTCATATATTAAAACAAATAACTTGCGAACCAATTTCGCCGATCCACTAATCGTAAAACAACTGAAAGAAATCGGTAATCGAATTTTATCGTCGGTTAGTGTTGAATATAGAGCTTGGAAGATGGATTTTAGTAAAATTTACGAAGGCTATGTTCAGCATATTATGGGATTAGTGGCATCTTCGAAAAATGCAAGAATTTTCAATAATCTTAAGCTAAATACTTCAGGCGACAGAACATCATGGTGGTTGCCCTATATCGAACCGGATATTGTCCTTGTCAAGGATAATCTATATATTTCGATTGATGCAAAATACAAAATGCACATGATGAATGTCAAATCGGAATCAGTAGAGTCCCTTCATGAAAGTTTCAGAAGTGACCTTCATCAGGTTCTTGCATATAGTTCTTTTGGTATTACAAAAAATAAGATGTCAATGCTCATATATCCAGCTAAGCGATTTATATGTAAGCACCAAATTATAACAAATACCTTCTTTTCTGTAAATAATCATATTTACCTCATTGGAATTCCTTTTGGAGAATGCAGAAAGGAAGATGATTCAGATGAGTTAATGGACTTATCCGAAAAGATAAGAATTGCGGCGGATGGGCTTAGTTATATAATTGAAAGTATTTTTATGAATAAAATTATTGAATAATGGCATACGCAGTAATCG
>CACYBS010000167.1 GCA_902772725.1 Erysipelothrix rhusiopathiae | reverse complement strand
GCGAAAGATTTGGCACAGGCTTTAAAAATTGCCATAAATTCTGTTTATGGTTTAACAAGTGCTTCTTTCGACAATCCGTTTAGGGATGTTCGAAATAAAAACAACATAGTAGCACTTAGAGGTGCGTTGTTCATGGTGTTGTTGAAGCATATGGTGCAGGAAGAAGGTTATACTGTTGCACACATTAAAACAGATTCCATTAAGATTCCCGATGCCGATACGTATATTATCGACAAAGTAATGGCATTTGGTAAAAAGTATGGCTATAATTTCGAACACGAAGCCACTTATGACAGAATGTGTTTGGTAAATGATGCAGTCTATATTGCACGATATTCTGTTCCAGAAGTATGTGAGAAATTGTATGGGTATATTCCGGATGATGTAAAGAAACACCCAGGTCAATGGACTGCAACTGGAACGCAGTTCGCCATTCCTTATGTGTTTAAAACACTATTTAGCAAGGAAAAGATAGAATTCAAGGATATGTGCGAAACTAAGACTGTGACTACTGCTTTATATTTGGATATGAACGAGAATTTAGAAGAAGACCAGCATGATTATCATTTCGTTGGAAAAGCAGGGCTGTTTTGCCCGATTCTTCCTGGAAAAGGGGGAGGACTTCTTGTAAGAGAGAAGGATGGAAAGTATAATGCTGCTGGTGGAACTAAAGGATATCGTTGGCTTGAAGCCGAAATGGTGGAAAGTTTAGGCAAAATTGACGATATTGATAAGAGTTACTACAATGTGTTGGTAGATAATGCGGTCAAGGATATATCCATTTATGGCGATTTTGAATGGTTCGTATCCGAAGATATTTACAAAGGGGAGCTCGATACAAGGCTCCCTTTTTAGTGAATATAACAAAAATATAAAACCCCAAATATCATAGAAATATCACTATTTATATTTTTATAATCGAAAGGAGTAAAACATGGCTGAAAACATCACAATTGAGAATGCTAAAATCATATTTAGAAATTTTAGCGGAGAAGAAGGAAAGTTCAATGCGAAAGGCGATAGAAACTTCTGCGTTCTTATAAATAATGAAGATTCGGACGCTCTCGCGAAAGAGGGATGGAATATTAAATGGCTGAGACCGAGAGATGATCAGGATGAACCTCAGGCATATCTTCCTGTTAAAGTCAACTTCAATAATATCCCTCCTAAAATCGTTCTGGTTACAAGCAGAGGAAAGAATAAGCTCGATGAGGATACTGTTGGTAGTTTAGACTGGGCGGAGCTCGAAAATGTGGATTTAATTATCCGTCCTTACGATTGGAATGTCAATGGCAAGACCGGAAGAAAGGCATATCTCAAAGCAGGATATTTTACAATCGTAGAAGATGCTTTTGAGAGTAAATATTATGACGTTCCTGATAATGTCGCCAGCACAACTGCTGAATTGGATGAAGTTCCATTTTAATGGTTCCGCTATATGACCATCAGAGAGAAGCGTTAGATAAAATTCATAATGGATCTATATTGTGCGGTGGTGTTGGTTCCGGTAAATCTAGAACGGCCATCGCATATTTTGTTACTAGAGAAAACGACGGGGACATAGATAAGAATGATTTTGTACCAATGAGCAATCCATGTGATTTGTATATTATCACTACTGCTATGAAAAGAGATTCTTTAGAGTGGGAAAGGGAGCTTGTTCCTTTCCTGCTCTCCCCAAAAAACAACTACTATCAAAATAAAGTTGTAATCGATTCTTGGAATAATATATCCAAATACAAAGAAGTTAAAGATTCGTTCTTTATTTTTGATGAGCAAAGAGTTGTTGGTTCTGGAACGTGGTCTAAATTATTTTTGAAGATTGCTGAAAAGAATCGTTGGATTTTGTTAAGTGCGACTCCTGGAGACACATGGCTGGACTATATTCCTGTATTCATAGCGAATGGTTTCTATAGAAATAGAACAGATTTCAAAAGAAGGCACGTCGTTTATAATCGGTATTCCAGATATCCGAAAGTAGATCGATATTTGGAAGAAAGACGATTGCAAAGACTAAAACAACAAATCCTCGTTAATATGAAATACACCAAACCAACCATATCTCATCATGAAACTATGACTGCGGACTACGATAGAATCCTATATTCTCAAGTAATGAAAACGAGATACAACATATTTAAAGATGAACCTCTGCGAGATGCTGGGCAACTATGCTACGCGCTTAGAAGGATAGTAAACTCGGATCCAAGCAGATTGGATTTGCTAAAACAGCTGATAGATATTCATCCTAGAATAATTGTATTCTACAATTTCGATTATGAATTAGAAGCGCTTAGAGAGTTTGGTAAGAAATGGAACATAGTAGTTGCAGAATGGAATGGCCACAAACACGAAGAACTTCCAAAAGGAGAATCTTGGCTATATTTTGTTCAGTATACTGCTGGAGCTGAGGGATGGAATTGTATTACTACAAATGCTATTGTTTTTTTCTCTCAGAATTATTCATATAAGGCGACAGTTCAGGCGGCAGGACGAATAGACCGAATGAATACTCCATTTGTCGATTTATATTACTATCATTTTAAATCGAATTCGCCAATTGATGGCGCCATTTACAAAGCTCTCAAAAGAAAGAAGAACTTTAACGAAAGGTCGTTCGCAATTTCACAAAATTAAGGCTTTTTTGTTTCACACCATAATTACATCTGCTTTAATAGGGGAGAATAAGATGAATTACTACATCTTATTTTCTTTTTTGCGAAAGGAGAGCACATGCTGGAAAGCAAATTTCAAGGAAATCTTATTAAAGAGTTAAAAGAGATGTTTCCAGGATGTATCGTGATAAAAAACGATTCGTCATATATTCAAGGAATCCCAGATATTACTATATTTTACGGTAAACGCTGGGCTACTCTGGAATGTAAGAAATCTAAAGATGCTCCTTCTAGACCTAATCAACCTTATTATGTCAAAAAGATGAATGATATGTCGTTTTCGGCATTTATTTATCCTGAGAATAAAGAGGAGGTCTTGAATGAACTTCAACAAGCATTCGGAGCTTGAGGGAAAACACGCCTT
>CACYBS010000166.1 GCA_902772725.1 Erysipelothrix rhusiopathiae | reverse complement strand
CTTGAAGCCATTCATTTCGTGTTTGTCAACACCTTTTATTGCGGCAACTGTACCTGTCAAAGCACTTGTTGAGCCTTTAACTGCCCATGCATCCTTAAAGAAGCCATCCATACCTAAAGATACATAAGATAATTCTCCGGCAAATAAATTATTACCCGGTAATACACGTTTATTCTGGATGATTCCGCCGCCGATTCCGGTTCCTAAAATGATCACAACGCCATTTTCAACGTCTGCCAGATTTCCCTTCCAGACTTCCGCTAAAGCTGCTGCTTTTCCATCATTTTGCATAAAAACCTTAACACCGCATTTTTTCTCGATGGCCGGTCCTAAATCCGTATCATAATTATAGCTTAACGCACCCGGTGCATAGACATGGCCGGTTGTGGCATCAATGGTTCCCGGTAAGCTCATCGCAATACCATCTACCTGATCTTTATACTTGTCAAAAACACCTTTTAAAGTATCTAAGAATTGTTCCTGGCTTTCCTTTGGTGTAGGAACTTCACCTTTTTCTAAAATCTCAGCATCATTGGTCATAAGGCTGTATTTTAAAGCCGTTCCACCCACATCAAATACTAATTTGTTCATTATGTTCCTCCTGTTATTCTTTAAGGATATTATAATAATTTTTTAAACGATTCGATATAGTAATCTGAAATATCCAATATTTTTGATACATTCGAGGCAAATGGATCCTGTACAGCTGCTACGGTAAATCCACCCATCTTTGCCCCTGTTATCGCATCATATAAATCTTCAAAGACGATACAGTCATTGACATCAGAACCAATCAGTGAGGCAGCCCTTTCATAAATATCAGGAAAGCCTTTTGCCCGTTTCACATCATGCGTAGTCACAAAGGCATCAAACAAATCATATAGACCATGTCTTTTTAATACAGCTTCATAAAGAGCCTTATCTGATGAGGTCGCAAGAGATATTTTTTTGTTCTCTGATTTTAATTTATGGAGGTATTCCGGCACATACGGTTTACATTCAATTTCATGTCCATAGGCATATACGGCATCATCCATCCATTCCTTCATAACCGATTCGATGGAATCGGTTAATCCAAACCTGTCTATGGTATAAATAGCTGCTTCTTTAAAATTCAGCGTATTAACACTATCCATATAATCCTTTGGCAATTCCATATTTCTACGTTCAAAGAACCACTCATCAATCTTATGCCATACACCCATGGAATCAATCAATGTTCCATCCAGATCAAATATATATGTTTTATACTCATTAATTTGTTTCATGGGATTATAGTAACATAAAAAAACGCAACCTTTAAAAGATTGCGTCTGCAGCTTATTCAATAGAGATAAACTTTTTCTGTTCGATCTTTTTCTGTTCCTTAGGAATCACGATATTTAAGATACCATTTTCAAAGGAAGCCTTAACATCTTGGGCATCGATGTTTTCGCCTACATAGAAGCTTCTGGAGTAGCTGCCCACTGCTCTTTCCTTACGGATGATGCGACCCTTGTTGTCGGTATCTTCTTTGTTAGTTTCCGTGTTGGCAGATACTTTTAAGTAACCGTTCTTTAATTCAATCTGAATGTTTTCTTTGGCAACACCCGGCACTTCAATCGCAAGTGTGTAGTCTTCTGCGTTTTCAACAATGTCTGTTTTCATTACAGAGTTTGTGCTGTAGCCATTCTGGAAAAAATCATCAAATAAGTCGAATCTGTTTAAGTTTGGATAGTATTTCATAAGTTGTTCCTCCTTTAATCATCTAACTCAGGTTAGCACTCTTCATCTAACTCTGCTAATAATATAGTATAAAAAATTAGCACTGTCAACAATTAAGTGCTAATTTTTTATTTTTTAACCAAATAAACAGAATATGATCAAAGAACAAATCCCAATCGCAACAGCCGGTGGGTCAATATGCGTTGAACACCTTGTATTGAATACCGAACCAAAGGTTAAACCGATTAAATGGGCTATGGTTCCAAATAAAACTGCCAGCCAGATATTCCCTGTATACAACATGGCATATCCTGCCACCATCGTTGTATGGTGTGTTGCCGGGAATGCCGGATCTACAAAGATGTAGATCAAAATTACGGCAGAAATATAAAATCCAATCGAAGCATTTCCGGTTACCTTGGTAATCATTCCGGCAATCGCTGCAACTGCCCCGCCAAATAAAATGTTGTAGATCCAAACGGATGCAGACATATTCTTAAGCAGTTCGAGGTTTCCTTTATTCATATATTGTTCCGTTCCGAATAAGAAGCGGGCAATAGTTGCCACCGTAACTACGGTTAAAGCACCGGTATCCATCGGAAGCTTAGCCGCATTGGCAAGGGTAAAGATAAAATATCCTGCCAGCGAACCACCTACTCCTGCCAGAAGAATCGAAGGATCTTCTAAGAACGCCAGGGAGCGGCCGGTTTCATATCCTTTGATCTGATATGGATATTTCTTTCCTGCATAAGCTGTGGCAACACCTGCTCCGGTAAAAAAGATAGCCGGTAAAAGAAATGTATTCATCATTTCATTTCCCAGAAATTCTGCTTTTACTCCGCAGGCATTTAAGATCGTAAAAATCATGCCCGCAACACCATAGGTCCAGAAACATTGTGTTGCTCCAAGCAGAGGACCGATAAGACCGGCAAGAACTGCCAGTCCTATCAAAGTTAAATTAAACATAAATTAGTCCAAATCTTCGCCGTTAGAAGCGATAACCTTCTTGTACCAATCAAATGAATCCTTCTTAGAACGCTCTAATGTTCCGGAACCATCGTTATTTCTGTCAACATAGATAAATCCATAACGCTTCTTCATTTCACCGGTTGTGAAGGATACACAGTCAATGCAGCCCCAAGGTGTATAACCCATCAAATCAACGCCATCTTCTTCTACGGCAGCTTTTAAAGCTTTAATATGAGCACGCAGATAGTCAATACGATATGGGTCATGGCAGCTTCCGTCAGCTTCCTTGACATCAATAGCTCCGAATCCGTTTTCTACGATGAATAGAGGAATTTCATATCTTTCATAGAATGCGTTCAATGCATAACGTAAACCTTCAGGGTCAATTGCCCAGCCCCAGTCAGAAACCTTAATATAAGGGTTTGGTACAGAATGAGGAGAAGATCCATCCAATGCCTTAGATACATCTTTTGTCTTAGTGGAATCTAATGTATTGGTCATGTAGTAAGAGAATCCAAGATAATCTACAGTTCCCTCTTTTAAAGCTTCTTTATCTTCTTCAGTGAAGTCAAGATCCCATCCCTTGCGCTCAAACATCTTTAATGCGTATGCAGGAACGTGACCGCGGATCTGTGTATCTGACCAGAAATAGCGCTGATGCATATCTCTTTGTGCTAAAGTCTGGTCTTCCGGACGGCATGAGAATGGATAATAAGGAACCATGGCAATCATGTTTCCGATCAAGAAATCAGGATTGATTTCATGACCGATCTTAACAGCCTTAGCAGAAGCTACTAATTCATAAAGACCGCACTGGTACATTGCCTTTTCAGGATCCGGATAATCTCCGAAGTGAACACCGGAGTTGGTCCATCCGAAAATATCGTTGGCAACGTTCATCTGGTTGTTGATTTCATTGAAAGTCATCCAATATTTAACTTTGTTCTTATAGCGTTTGAAACATACTTCCGCAAACTTGCAGAAGAAATCGATGGTCTTACGGTTTAAGAATCCACCATATTCTTTTGCCAAATGATAAGGCATTTCAAAGTGAGATAATGTGATAACCGGTTCAATATTATATTTCAACAATTCATCAAATACATCATCATAGAACTGCAAACCTTCTTCATCCGGTTCGTCCTCATCACCAAGTGGGAAAATACGTGTCCATCCAATGGAAGTACGGAAGCACTTAAATCCCATTTCCGCAAATAAAGCGATATCTTCTTTATAATGTCCATAGAAATCAATTCCGATATGGTTTGGATAATACAATCCTTCCACAACACCATCTGTAATTTGACGAGGAGTATCTACCGATCCACCTGTCATTACATCCGCAACAGACAATCCTTTTGATGTGTTTAACACACCGCCTTCAAATTGATGAGCAGCTAATGCGCCACCCCATAAAAAATCCTTAGGTAACATATTTAATTCTCCTTTTCTTTATTTTATCGTTTTTACCTTTAAAATTGTAGTACATTCTAAAACAAAAAACGGATTTCTCCGTTTTTAAAGAATATGTTTACTGGCACAGAAGCGGTCTAAACTTTCAATAAAATAACCGCATCCTAACATGGTCATCGTAATCTGCACAAAGCGCAATATTCCGCTGATGATGCCTTCGGAAGCTATATTTAATACACCATAGTTTTCAAAGCCGATGCCTATAGAAGGTCCTGCTGCGATAATGATCATATAGATATAAATTGGCAGACATCCAATCCAAGGATACCCTTCTTTAAAGGAACCCTTCGGAGTAAGAAACAGCCATTCAAAAGCCATAGCGCACGGAACCAGTACATTTAAAAGGAATAGAGCAGTTCCGCCATGCCCACTGCCACCGGTATTACCGGTATAGTAAGCTAATTCCATATTACATAAAGCTCCGATCAATGCGGCAAACTGCCACCATGGCACAAAATTATGACTTCCTTTAGAACGGAACATTTCGATGATCGTAACTAATTCATACAAAGCTACAAAAACACTGATAAGTCCGGTATAGGTATAAAACGGATCCATTACTACCTTTCCTGAAAAAATACCCATCTGCAGCAGTAAACCTACGGTTGTACATAGTATAACCCCTAATTTTACAACTACTCTTACAACATTACGAACTGACATTACTCTTCTTCCTTTCCTAACTTTCTATATACAGTAAACCACATTGTGATAAAACATGCCAATCCTCCAATCGCATTGGAAATCGGTTCTGCCATAAATACACCGTCTACTCCCATCACCTTCGGCAACAATAATGTGAGCGGAACCACAATCAAAACCTTTCTAAACAAAGAGAAGAATACCGCATGTTTGGCATATCCCAAACCCTGAAAGCACATCTGCCCGGTAAATTGGAAAGCCATAAACACAAATCCGAAGAAATACATATGCATGGACGGAATACCGTATTTAATAATTTCCGGATCGGAGGTAAAGATCTTCATAATCGGTCCCGGGAAAATAAAGACAATGGCCCATGCCAGTGCGGTATAGCCTACTCCAACATAAGAAGTAAAACGTATGGCTTCTTTCACACGGTCATATAGTCTGGCTCCAAAATTATATCCCAAAACAGGCTGGGCTCCGCTGGAAATACCGGATACCGGTAAAGACAGGATTTCACGTACCGAATTCAATACCGTCATAATTCCTACATATAAGTCTCCTCCATACATCTGTAAGGTCGAGTTACATACAATCTGCACGATACTGTTGGTTCCCTGCATCACAAATCCCG
>CACYBS010000165.1 GCA_902772725.1 Erysipelothrix rhusiopathiae | reverse complement strand
TTAGGAATGGAAATGGAAGAAAAGTGTAAAGATATTCCTGCCAAAATTGCTCAAACTGTATCCCTGCCTGCCAAACAGGCTCATGAACTATATACACTGTTATACCAATATTTGAAGGATTAGAATCAAAGGAGTTGAAATGACAATTCATTTTGACTCCTTTTTTCAATAAAAAAAACGGAATAAGAAACTTATTCCAGAAATGATTTGTCTATTACTCTGATTTGACCGTAATCATCGCATTGGCATCATTATGATAACCGACGATCAGCTCCAGGAGATGATTGTCCTTATCATAAATCGCTATAATGGAATGAAGAACTGCAGTGTTTTCCGGTATGTGGAAAATTCTTGAAATAACCTCATCACTAACCAAAGCCCGCACACTTTGGACCATGCGCATCATGCAGGAATCATGCTCCAAATAAATCGTATGAATACTTTTGGTCTTAGAATAGGCATTCAGATTTAACTGTGATAAATACGGATAATAAACACAATAAGTAACATATCCATTATTCTGCTGTTTCAATTCCAAAACATGACCCAGCATCTCTTTTTCGACATTATAATACTCCTGCAGCTCCGGAACTGTAGGTAACATCGTCAACTCACCGAGAGTGATTTTTTCATGCTGGCGGGAGATCCATTTTAAAAGTGAAGTTGCCGTGCAGCTTGGCCTTGATTTAGGTGCTTTCCAGCACACATAAGAGCCCTTGCCCTGCACACGGGAGATATATCCTTCTTTTTCCAGTTCTTTCAGAGCCTGGCGTGAAGTTATACGCGATACATCGCAAAGTGTACTGATTTCCTGTTCGCTTAAAATTCTCTCATCCGTCTGATATTTGCCCTGCTCGATTTCTTTTTTTAAATACTCGAATATTTGTTTATATAGAGGGTTATTTTTTTCATTTCGATTTAATTGTCCCACTTTGTCTCCTCAAAATATTGTTATCTAGCAATAACAAATTTTAAATGAAATGTATTTAATTGTCAAATACATATATGACAAATTTTGATATCTCTAAACATATTATCTTTTCAATATAAATGAAATAAATTATTTAATACCTCATATAATTCCGGATTGGCAGATTTCAGATCATCCGGCCGCCAGATATAGTACGCTGTCGCATCAGCGAAAAACTCCGAAGGATCCTTGGCACTGTATAAGCGTAAGCTCGCCGGACGGGAATAATAAAGAGCCTGCCATGTATTTGTATCCGATATATGATTTTCAAAATCATATAAATGGGCAAGTTCATGGCTTACGGAATGGAGATCATATTCTGATAAATGCAGCTGCATAGTGATTTCCATCGTATCACTCTGGGCAAAGGCATAAATCCATCCCTGGGTACTCATATTGTTGTTTTTTAAAGTCTTGTAGAAGGCATCACTGTCACACAAATTAATCTTCTTACAGTTTTCCAGCAGAAAGTCCGGCTGAACGGAAATATAGTTTTCAATATAGTCATCTACCCTTCCCTGGGCAACTCCCTTATCTGTAAACACCTGTATTAACGGAAGACCGTCTTTTTGAATGAATGTATTATAAACAGGTGTATAATACTTGTCATAGGCAACAACCTGCTTTTCATGATACAGCTTTGAAATATCATAGAAGTTATAGATAGGTATGCGAAATGTCCATAATCCAATTCCAATCGCAAACACAGTGGCTGCGATCAACAGTGTCCGAAAAAAAGAAGGCATATCATTGCGGATGATTTCGTTCATTGCCTGATGATATTCACTTCGCTGTGCGTTTGTCATGGTGAACTTATACTGTTCAAAAAAACGTTCTTTATTTGCATCATCCATTAATTCAAGGCTTCTTTGAGCATCTTTGTCTAATGTAGATGTCAAATATTGGATGCGTAATGCTTCAAACCGCTTATGACCCGGGAGTGGGATATATACATTCCATATCAAATAGATAATTACCGCAATAGCCCCTAAAATCAAAAACATGAAAAGATTTACACTTTCCATAAAGGTAGCAAGATAAATCGGTGTCGGAATATAACGAAGCCATAATTTCAAAACGATATAAGGCACAATCCCAAAGCCTAAAAATAGATACAGACATTGTTTCTGATGTTGTGTACTCATGAGACAATGATAACATAAAAAGACGGTTTTCACCGTCTTAGGCATTTGTTAAGGAATCATCTACCTCTTCATCGATTGGTTTTAAGCTGTCAATCACATGTTCCATGATCTCTTCAACTTCTTTTGTCGATTTTTGATCCTCCATGGATTCTACCGCATACCAGCGGTCTCCAATCTGTACAACATAAGAATAGCGGACTAATAAGCCGGCTCCATCATCATACTGCATTCCGAAGGAAGATACCGGATAATTAAAGCCTGTCTCTTCTTTACTTTCCTGTATAACCTCAAATTTATCCGGGTATTTTTCTTTGAAAAACTCCTCTGTTACTTCAAAGAATTCATCAGCAGATGAATAATTCAATATTTCAAAAATCTGAATCGCAGGGAACCAGAAAGTAGTTTCATTTTGATCGACAGCCAGCGTAACGCTGCCATCCTCTTCTGTCATCACGGTCCAATCCTTTGGCATATCATAGGTTAAGCCAAGCTCTTCAGCTGTCTGGCTGATATATTTATCATCTTTCTTTGGGGTTGTCGAAGAAGTGCTGCCGGATGCCTGTTTATCTAAAAGCTCCCATAAATCATCATCCCCGTCCAGGCTGTAGTATTCGCTTTCATAATACAGCTTATGATCTCTAAAGCGGAAGGAGAATTCGTTTCCTTTTTCATCAACGCAGACTAATTTATCTTCGTTCATGTCATCCACATCATCTTCTATATCCCCTACCTCAATTTGAACTAAGGCATCGGATATAGCTTTGATCTCCTGTTCATCCGTGATGGAATACTTCTTCTTGCTTTCGTAATTTCTTGTGTACTCAATCGATTCCGGATAATTTCCCTTTTCAATATTCTCTAAAAATTCCTCGGTTTTTCCGGAATGGAAATCGGTAATAGCTGTCTCCTTCTGGGCAGCCAGGGCAATAGAACCACCTGTGGTAAGCGTAATGGCCAATAATACGGCACCTAAATTTTTTATTATTTTCATGTTATGTATACCTCTTTCCTTAATTAAAACATACTTCCGTATCATTTGCCATTTTATGATAGAATATTTGCATGAAAACATTTGAAGAAATCCTTTCAAGGGATATTGTTGTCAGAGCGATGGATGATCGAAGTATATATTACCGTAATCGAAATCTGATTGTAGTTCCCTAAACAGATACCTGTGAGATGCAGGAAGAAATGAGGAAATATAAAGGGCAGACTTTCCGTGCCTATTGTTTCAACAGCATGAAAAAACGCAGAAATGAATTATTCCGACCGGCGGATAAAGCCCGTGTAAAACATGTTCAGGTACAGATATTCAATGTTCCCGAACATACCGGAATCACTGTATTTGTCGATATTACCGGACATTTCTATCAGGCAGATACCGCACTAACATTAAGTCGTATTGCCAGCGGAAAAGATTTTGAAATCGTGGAAATTGAACGCTTTATCCCTCAGGATACACTAACCAATCATGCCAGGGAAAAGCGCAGAAAAGAGCGTCTGATGACGCAGAGTAAAAATCGTAACAGAATGTAGGAGGGTTTATGAAAAAACCAATCATCAAAGAAGAAAACGTAGAAACCTTATTAGATGCCAGATTCATCCGTCTTTATGATCTGCAATATGCACCGGGACGTCATTATTTTGATGCCAGCCGGCGCAAGAAGTCTGATCTTGTCGCCATCAAGTCCGACGAAGATTTTCAAGCGATGTTAGCGGATGCAGTCAGCTGCGTTGTGATCATTAAAACACCGGACAGGGAGCCAAGATTATTATTATCTTATGAATACCGCTATCCAACCGGACAATATCTTTTAAGCGTTCCTGCCGGTCTTGTCGATCCGGAAGACAAGGATACCGACAACCCACTTCTGGAAACCGCAAAACGCGAAATCAAGGAAGAAACCGGCATCGATATCAAGGACAGCGATAAACTGTTTGTGGTCAACCCATGTCTTTTCAGTACACCGGGAATGACAGATGAATCTAACGCGATCGTATGCGCCATGATAGAAACCGATGAAATCCATGTTGACCAGCACGGTGCTGTCGGTTCCGAATTATTCAACGGATTTACCCTTCTTACAAAAGAGGATGCAAAAAAAATCTTAAGAGATGGAAAAGATGTTTATGGAAATTATTATTCTGTCTATACATGGATCGGTTTAATGGTTTTTGTCACTGATATTTTCTAAAACAGAATATATAAAAAAAGCCTATAGAAGTGACATAGCTTCTATAGGTTTTCTTATTCATATATGACACATTTCAACATTTCCCGGATTTCTTCCTGCGAGAAATTCATGATCAGATCCAAGATGGAATAATCCATATGATCTCGATGGGATATCTTTTCAATCGCATCAAAGTCAGCACGGATAAATTGAAGCTCCATATTTTCGGCTTCGAACCGTTTTTTATCATAAAGATGTTTTCCACCGATCGAGTTGATGTATACATCTGTATCCAGCGTATG
>CACYBS010000164.1 GCA_902772725.1 Erysipelothrix rhusiopathiae | reverse complement strand
CCGAGAGCAATCCCGGTCTTTTTTGTGCTATGCTATACCATTTTCGGACTGAACGAAGTGAATCCGTCGGGGCATTTTATACCTCATGGGGTATGAATGTATGCGTTTTTCTAGATATTATACCCGTATGGGTACTTTTCCCGAATTGTCTTGCGAACAAGACAAAAACACCTTCATTTTGTCGTGCGTACAAGACAAAACGACAAACAGGATACAAATTAATAGCCTTTCTGATGGAATTTCTCCCATTCTCTTTCGATGTTTTCTTTGTCTAATTTATCGAATTCATCTTTGAAAAGTTCATCGGTCGTGGTATCGAGCATATTTGCGATGATCAATGCGTTTCTGTAAGAAAGTACATTGAGTCCCCTTTCAAGCTCGGAATAGAATTGTGGTGTCACGCCCAACCGATCCGCAAGGATACGCTGCGTGATTCCCAGGGCTTTTCGGCGGGCTTTGAGGGTTTTTAGTGGTCTCTTTTTCATTTTAAACCTCCCAAATATTACAAATAGAAGCCATAGTATCTCGGTCTTGCAGTACCGAAGAAGCCGGCTGAAGCCTGTTCGTTAGAAAACAACCGGTAGATATCAATCTCTTCATCGAAAGAATCCCGGAGCTGTTCTTCGGTCATAGAATCCCGGCCAACAGAAAATTCATCTGAACGATCGAATTCCAAATACTCAGGGCATTTTGCAGAAAACATCAGTTTGGTTGTCCTTCCATCATCGTTCTCGATTTGGATGATAGAATGATGAAATTCGTTGTCCTTGAGATAGAACAAAACAAAGGTAATCTTGCAGTCAATTTCCTGAGACATACTGAAAAGACCATATGTCAGATTGATCAACTCTTTCTCTAATTTTCTACGGTTTAATCGGTTTCGATTCAATACATGCTGCACGATTTCAGCGGCATCGAAAACAACTTTGTCGTCAGCATCCTTGACAATGGTATCACCAAAAAAAGCGACAATTACCCTTTCGTTGCCGAGTACAGCCCTTTTATCTTCCGGATATCCGACCATTAATTCGAAATCGTTATGCGTTGCTATAATCATTCGCTATCACCCCGTTGTTATCCATAAAATATTCCAATACCTTATCCTGCAGGGTATCCATATCCTCAAATTTTCCATCAAATACCATCAAATCGTCACAATCTCTGGATTCCTTTACACGACATGTCATCCCCCACTCGTTGTAGACATGGATCTTTGTGAACCATGGTGTTCCATCTTTCATCTCGAAAATCACATAGGTAACATCCCCCTTACATTCTCTATGCTTATCAAAAATAGATGCCGTTAGGTCGGCTAAGGCGTTCGCCATAAATCCACCGGAATTGTTCACATAATAATTTTTGCAATGATTTGCAATGGATCTGGCATCGAACACTGTTTTACCAAGTTCATCACATTTCACTATATCGCCGCTCAGGGCGATAACTGTATTTCTGCTGCAGAAACATCCTTCTTCTGCCTGGATTTTCAATCCTCCATTTTCCTTTTTTACTACTATCATCCGATAATCCTCCATAATCCTTCATATAAACAAAAAGCAAAAAACATAAAAACAGCATGTGGTATAGGCTTTAAATCCAACCGGAAAACCGTCCTATAACCAACATAAAATAAAACCAGTAAAGAAGTCACAAACAGGAGTGCGAGAAAATAATAAACGTTCATGACAGCACTCACCGCCATCCATAGTTTCCAGTCGCCGTATCCGATGGCATACATAAGAGCAAAGATTAATCCAAAAACACCCACAGAACCGATCGACAAAGCGATGGTTCCGATGATGTCGGGTCCATATAGGTGATAATTCAAGATCGCTCCGGCAAAGATAGATGGAATTGTGACAATGTTATAAATTTTTCGTTCCTTCCAGTCTGTGTAGGCACAGAAAGCAAGTAATATAAATGTATAAAGTTTTAAAATAAACATAAAACCTCCAAAATATGAAAGCATTACTCGTACACCAATATAAAAGAAATGGGAAGCAGAGGAAAAACTTTCATTAAAGTAATGCTTTCATTGAAAATGTGACAAAAAAAAGAAGACTGCACAAATTCGTCAGTCTTCTTCTTT
>CACYBS010000163.1 GCA_902772725.1 Erysipelothrix rhusiopathiae | reverse complement strand
TACAACAAATTCCTGTTTTCCCGGATGAAGGGCATCCGCTAAGGTACGGATCGGATCGTTTGGATTTGGTACAGTCGATCCGCTTTCGATTAATTCCTGACGCATCTTTGTGACACGGGAAGCACCGCCGACATCCTTTAAAAATCCTTTTACTTTCATCGTAATGCCCCCTTCTTTTCCATATCTTCCCATACTGCTTTGGCAGCAGCTCTGCCATTGGTTACAGCCGGTCCCATACCGTTACCGCTGATCGCATGTGCTCCCGCAAATTCAAGCCCGTCGATAAAATGATCGGCTTCCTTCATCTGTAATCTGGCGATCGCATGATCATCAATGGAGTGGGAATATCCATAAATACTTCCCTTCCAGGCACCTACATAATGGGAAACGGTAATTGGGGTCGATACTTCAATCTCTACGATATGGTCTTTAATTGAAATACCGCTCACTCTTTCATATTCTTCAATCATATCTGTGGCAAGTTTGCGTTTAAAATCATAGTAATCCTCTTCCTTAAGATCTTCAAAAGCCTTTACTAAAGGAAGATTGGTGATAGAAAACTGGCACATGCCTTTTGGAGTAGCGCCCGGATTGGCAAGATCCAGACAGATCGATGTTAAGTATTTATACGGACCCAGTGTCTGATTTTCCTTCCAGATTTCATCGGTATTCATCGTATCTCCTGCAGAGAAGATATTGTAGTCTTTAATACCGAGATTTTCCGGAGTATCATCTAAGACCATCATAACCGAGGCTGTCGTTACGGAAAGTCTTCTTCCGTTGACCATCTTAATAGCACCTTCCGGTACTTCCGATAACGGCTCAATCATCTGTGTATATACCTTATTTGGATACGCACCGCTGATCACATAATCGGCATGGATCACATCCCCGCGTTTTGTCTTAACTCCGGTAACCTTACCGTTTTCTACAAAGATTTTCTCAACTTCCTGACAGAATTCAATCTGGGCACCGTTGGCCTCGGCTTTAGCCTGAAGCTTCATGCTCATCTCATGCGAGAACTTTTTTGGCACATAACTGCCGCCTCTAAAGTAGTCGGCCATTAAGAAGGCATAAATGGTAAAAGGAAGTGTGCTCATCGGATTGCCTACATAGATCCAATACGGTGTTAATATATCCACGATATCCTGTGGGAAATGGAAGGTTTCTATCACTTCATTTGCCGTATAGCCTGCTGTCTTAACAAATTCCGGATGTTTCAATAGCATAGAAACCTTACTCATAGGAGTAACAGATAAGATATTCATCGAATCATAGACTTTGTTACAAAGATTCATAAATTCAAGCACCTTAGCTCCCCAGCCCGGATACTTGGCATCAATTTCTTTTGACATCGTTTCAAAGCCGGCATGCAGGGTAATATCAATCCCCTTTTTCGGTTCAATAAAACGATAGGCTTCCGGTACCTTTAACCAATCGATATCTACGCCGACCTCATCAAAGAAAGTACCTACCTTTAATCGATCTTCTTTGGATCCGATACTCATCATCTCATGCAGGGTAGCCTCAATTTCTATACCATTGCGGACATAGCTGGTGGCAAGACCTCCCGGCAGATTGTGTTTTTCCAAAATCAGAATATCCTTTATGCCCTTTTGCTGAAGCTGCAGGGCAGCAGATAATCCTGACAGGGCGGCTCCGATAATGATGACATCATAATGATCTTTATAGAATTTCATCTTATTCATCTTCTTTCTTAAAAAAGTTTCGTATGTTCTGTTCTTCTTTATGTATTTTAGAAATATCCTCTTGAATATTATCCATTACCTTTTCAACTGCAGACTTTGACTGTTTCACTAATTTTGAGTTTTGTAGACTCTGCTGGACCTTTTCAATATCCATAAAACACTGGTCTGCTAAATCAATATCTCCGTTTTTCTGGTACAGATCACCCAACATGGAAGAACTTCGTGCAAACATTTCCCCGTTATCTTTATCAATTGATTTACGAGACTGTTCCACAGTATCGGATAAGATTTGTCTGGCACCTTCATAATCCCCGCGGTTTGCAGCATTTTCCCCTAACATCATCTGGATTTTCATATTCAATGTCTGCGCAATGTTTGGCAGATATTGATTGTAAGTACTCATCATCTTTTCAAGTGTTTTCTTTTGGGCATCATAATCTTTGTTGAGTTTATAAAGCTCACTTAGATTAAACAGCGAATCTACGTATTTTCCGTTGTTTCGTACTTGATCTGAAAAATTCTCGATTTTTTCTGCCAGCTCAATAAACTTCTCATACAACTGGACAGCCTGATTGTAATCCATACTGACGCCAAAGCCTGTCGTATACATCATCGCTAAAAGACTGATCGCATCCATATTTCCGGACATGGCAGCTTTTGTGATTAAGCTTCTTGCCTTCAAGTGATCGACTTCTACATCGATTCCCCATAAATAGGCAGCACCTATGGCCAAAAGATGATCCGAGCTGTTCTTGGTATGGAGTCTTATATCATCAAAGGCATCCATCAGCACTCTTTCAATCTCACCGGATTGATATGGATCAATGCATCCCGGAAAAGAGGCAAAATATTTATTTAATTCCGAAAGGTCGGTTTTTTCCATTTCAAAGGCTCCCATTTTCTTGTTTAACTTTAACGCAGCAGGATATTCCACTCCCATCACATAGTTACTTTCCAAAACAAGATTCGGAGTTACCGAAAGGGCAAAAAACTCGCTTCGATCGATCATGTCCAAAATCGCATTATTAAAATTTTCCCCCGGTACAAGAAACTCATCGTACCAGATGGCTACATCCCGAAATATTTCATGTTCATGAATCATATGCATCAATTTGTTGGCATAGCGACGGTCTATTTTTCGATAACTCATAAAAATATACGCATCAAAAGCAGCTCTTACTTTACTTGCGATTTCATCGCTGACAAGAACTGATGTTAAATATTTATTCAACTGTTCGCTGTAGCTGATTGAACTTTCCAAAGCAGGATTTTTTTCAAGAAACTGTATTTCTCCAAATTCCTGATGATAGTTTTCCAAATCAATTGTTTCCTGTACCAGAGGTAGAATCGGAATACTGTTATCAAAGGCATAGTCCAAAAAAGGATCCAGACTCTGATCAGAATCGGAAAGAAGCCTTTTTGTAACAACAAACACAAACAGCTGCATTTCCGATAAATCGGCAAGTACATCATCCAGTGTATATTCCTGCAAAGGATCGAGATAATAAACAACGCAATTCGATTCTCTGAATATATCATTAAAAACAGACTCGCTGTATTTTAAAAAGTCATCTTTATGACACACCATAAAAACCCTGGGCTTCCCAACAGGAGGTGTATATAATTTCGTTCTGTATAAAATACCCATTACCTTACCCCTTTCATCCTGATATAAAGGCAAGAACAAGCGGAATCATCCAGAGAATCCATCCCAACACCAGGATAATAAAGCGTTTCTTTTCTGAATGAACAGCTATATATTCACGAATCAGAGCACTTGGCCAATAATACCATGCCACCGGACTACCGATTCCGACACATTTTAAACCAATCTTGCGGCAATAGCGCAAAGCACGATATACATGATAGTTACTCGTAACAAGAGCTGTATATTTTCTTCCTTCTCTTTCATCAATGATTTTCTTGGAGTTAATCAGGTTTTCCATGGTTGATCGAGACTTGTCTTCTTTTATGATTTTTTCTTGAGGAATTCCCTTGTCCAAAAGGTATTTCTCCATTGCCTCTGCTTCGGATATCTTTTCATCATTTCCCTTTCCGCCGGAAGGAATCAACATCGGCGGGGTCGGATCCTTTTGATACACTTCGATTGCCTTATCAACACGCTGGGATAAAAGCTTGGACATTTTATATCCATCAATTAATCCGGCACCATGAATAATGACATAATCAAAATCACGTTTTCTTGGAATGATCTGTAAAAATACACAATAAACCATAAAGATCACAAAGGAGATGGAAACATAAATTACCGATACGCTGAAAACCATGCTGAGAAATCTAAATATTAATCGTGGAGCGTCCGCATTCCAATCTACAGGACCGCCCATCATTAAGATTCCCGCAAAGGTTGCAATCTCTCCTAAACCAATAAGTATCCCAAATACCAGAGATAATAAATTGGCAAGGCTTCTTCCTTCTCTTTTTATCATCACAAGACCATTGTGAATTAAGAAAACAGGCACAATCAAGAGTGTGATCAAAACCAAAAAAAGAATCGTAACAAACGCCAGGCCTTCATAGGAGCCCAAACTGGATATAATCGCAAGTAAGGTAATCACGAGCGCAAAAAATAAGAAATAACAGTTACGATATCTACTTCGATCCTTCATAAAGGAATAGAAAAATATCATCCATGATATTATTGCCAACAATATAAAAATAAAATTCATTCTCTCTACCTAAACTTCACTTCTTCTTTTATTCTACCATTAATTCATTGCGAATATGGAAAAAGGCATTCTCTTTTACAGAAAATGCCCCTTTTCCCCTATATGCATTTTTAATGCTCCTTGAGCATATCTACAAAAGCTTGAATTTGGTTGTTGATGTTTCGATAATATATGCCAAACGAAACTTTCTGATCAAACCCCATCTTATAAAAATGATAATTTGGGAAAAGTCGTTTGAGATCTCCGGCCACAAAGATACAGTTTCCCTTTTCAAAACTTTCCTGAATGGTCCAGAAATGGTAATTGTTGATTTCACGAAGTTTTGCATCCGGATAATGACAGGTAATATAGTCAATCATGGCATCGGTCACGGAACTGCGGCCTCTGTACAATACATCTACCGTTTTGTGGTTGATAAAATCATTGCGTTCCATTTCATCATCCAATAAGACAGGCAAACCCATATAACAGGAAAACTCAGATATTTTGACCATTTTAAGACCGTATTTATCCGCAATATTTTGATCACAGATATCGATCACAATATCTGTCTCATAGCCCACATCCAGAAATAACTGATCAATATCATGGATCGTATTCCCATAGCGAATCAAATGCATACTGCAGCGGCTGTTTTTGGCATCAAGCCAATTGGAGGAAAGGAAGATATCGGAAAACGTATCGCTCATTCCAATGTGAAGGCGACCGGATTCATCATGAGCGATGTCTCTGGCATGGCGTACAGCACTGGCGTATTGTTTCTCCAAACGTAATAAATCTTTATACAGGGCATCCCCGGCCTTTGTCAAATGAACACCCCGATTGGTTCGAACAAATAAAGAAATTCCCAATTCCTTTTCAAAGGATTCAATCCGTTTCTTTACCGCATTCGGTGTTAAATATAATGTTTTCGATGCCTTGGAGAAGCTGGACATGCCGGCAGTCACAAGAAATGTTTTGATTGTATCTTCTTTCATATCTTTACCCAACAGTGCGCACTTACAGTGCACGCTACTAGTCCTTTCTTTTCGTTTACAGTTATGATTATACAAAGATAAAATGACTACGCAAATAAATAAAATGAAAGGATTAGAAATACTATGGAAAGATTAGACGGAAAAAGAATTGTTGTAACCGGTGGTACAAGCGGAATGGGAGAAGGCGTAGTAAGAGCATTCCCTAAACTTGGTGCTAAGGTTGTTTTCTGGGGAAGAAATGAAAAAGTAGGAAAAAAGATCGAAGAAGAAACAGGAGCTCATTTCATGCGCGTTGATGTAACGAACGAAGATCAGGTTAAAAATGCCATGAAAGAAGCCAATGAATACCTTGGAGGTATTGATGTTTTAGTTCACGCAGCCGGTATCGGTCCGCATTGCCCGGCAGAAAATATCACTTTTGAATCCTTCAAACAGGTATTTGATATTAATGTCAACGGAACCTTCTTAACCAATGAAGCCGTATTCCCTTATATGAAAGAAAACGGCGGTAATATCCTTAACTTTACAAGTGCATCTGCATTTATCAACAGCCCGGGACAGGCACATTACGGTGCCAGCAAGGGTGCTGTTAACGTATGGAGCAGAACCTGCGCCTTTGAATGGATGAAATACAATATCCGCGTAAACATGATTGCCCCTTGCATCAAGACTCCGATGTATATGCAGATGAGAGAAATGATGACTCCGGAACAGCTTGCAGCTCATGATGCACAGATGGCTCATCTCTGCCTGGGCGGACAAATGGGTGATATGGAAACCGATTTTGTACCTGTTATGGCATTTATGGCATCCGATAGCTCCAAATTCATCACCGGCCAGACAATCTCTATTGATGGCGGTATCATGATGGTTCGCTAATAATTATCAACTGATTCAAAAGTCTTCCTGAAAACGGAAGGCTTTTTTGTTGGTCTATGATTTATCTTAACCTCACGGATATGCAAAAATGTAAACAGAGAATGTATGCAGATATGATTCTGCAGTTAAAAACGAATTCATTTTTAATACTATGAAATAAACAGAGATATTGTACTTTCATGACTGAAACAGTTCGAACTGTTAATTAAGAAAATGTTGGAATTGGAATGATAATTAATGGATTTTTATTGCGAATTGAATCGCATTGTTCTTTAGGAATATTTCAATATCCTTATTGAGAGGTTGTTCTCTATTTAATTCTTTTGTTGAGAACTTTTCTAAAATTTCTAATGTTGCATCCAAGCCGATTTCTTCAATGTTATTTAGAATGTTTATCGATTTTCCTACCAAGACACAATTCGCAAATCCGCCGAATTTCTTCAGGGTCGGTAACACAGCCGGACTTTTGGTCCTCGGTTCTAGGTGTAAACGGTGCATTGGCACGAGCCTCCATCGCCTCTATATAAGCATCGACAAATTCCGGATTATTAATAACG
>CACYBS010000162.1 GCA_902772725.1 Erysipelothrix rhusiopathiae | reverse complement strand
CGCAAATAAATCTTGTACCTGATCAAACTCCTCTGATGCCACCTCATTGTAATTAGTTTGTTTTAGCACCTGAAAAGCGTACGATAACATATAGTATATGTTTTTTATGAATATACTCTTATCTTTAGTCATCAAAAACACCACGGAGATTATTTTCCCAACGCTGTAACTTCTCTGGTTCATCAAACCAATATTCACCAAGCATTGGAAGGATATCAAACTCTACAACAGAACGCATCCATTCATCGGTACATCCGCTCTGCTCTCTTCCACAGAAATAACTATGACCTATCTGGAATCCACGGCCAAGAGATCTGTCCTCCGTTATTTCTTTATTCAGAATTTTAATTTGATCAATCAAAGCATCAAAAGTTTCATTTTCAAAAGCCTTCTGATACTTTGTGAATCCCTCAGAATTAAACCCTGGTTCTATCTCAAAAAAACTGAATCTTCTACGTAGAGCGTAATCAATCATCGCAAGACTTCGGTCAGCAGTATTCATCATGCCGATAATATATAAATTTTCCGGTACAGAAAAAGACATTCCACTGTATGCAAGAGTAGCCTTTGTACCCCTATAGTCCTTTTCAATCAACATAAGCAATTCTCCAAAAATTTTGCTCATGTTACCACGATTAATTTCATCAATAATAAAGAAATAGTCTTTATCCGGATGATTTGCAGCTGTTTGACAGAAACGATAGAATATACCGTCCGTCAGTTTAAAATCAGAGCCATCCGGTCTATATCCCATAATAAAATCTTCATAGGAATAATTCTGGTGAAACTGTACTAATTCAATTCTAGAATCATCCCTCTCACCCATCATTGCATAAGCCAATTTTTTAGCAGTGAAGGTCTTACCAACACCCGGAGCACCCTGGAGGATAACATTCATCTTGTTTCTTATTAGTGCTTCAAGAACATCATAACGTTCTTCCGTCATAAAAACTGTATTTAAAAAATCTTCTTTCGAATACTTAGGAATTATAGATTCTGATTGTTTTGCATTTCTTTCACGAATAATATCCATAATAAAATCGTATTCCCCTTTACTCAGTTTAAAAAGACTTCCATTCGGCTGTGCAAAGAATTCCATTTCTACTAACTCTGGTGCTTCTTTTAATGTTTGAAGTTCAATCGGGGTTGTTAGATTCTCTGTCTTTTCAAAATACAATGCCTTTCCATCATTTTCCTGTGTGATACGACAAATAGCCACAACCTTTTTAACTGGATATGCTTCATAACCGATTACAATATCTCCCACCTTCGCATCAAGGAAATTTTGGAATATGCGTCTCTTGTTACCGTTCTCGTTATATAGAGTATAGCTATGCTCTTCGCCAACTTTAATATCCGTAAAGCTCCAAATTTTAGGACTGGCATTTAACCACCAATAACTTCTAGAAGATTCAGATTGTTCATTTATGGAATAGATTTCAATATCGCTTAAATCTACTTTATCTAAAGCTTCTGAGAGTTCATCTCTCAATTTCCAAACAAAACTACCTTGATCATTTTTATCAGCATTTTTACCTACATAAAGGACTGGCCACCAAGATATAACATCGTTGCTATCCTTCCAAACAGGACAGCCAGTTGCTTCAACAATACGTTTAGCTAAAGCTGATGAGCCTGCATTGTAAAAGTTTTTACTTTCCCCATATTTGATAGCCAATTGTGTACAAGTAGCCTGCCCACCATAATCTTTCATTCGCTTCATAATTTGCAGACTATTTTGAGTAAATATTGAAGAATCTTCAAGAAGTGAAGTCCAATCCTCTACAGTCAGATTTGGAGAATACCCTTCTGGAACCCATAAATCCTTCTTCTGATCAGAATTTTTCTGATCCAGATAAAAACGTGCCAGATAAAAACCAAAATCAATTGTTGCAGTTTTCATCTCAGGATCTGAATAACAGGATGGCGTTAATGCTTTTTGAATCATTTCTTTTACACTACTGTCACAAACGATTTCCTTACAGATTTCATCATACATTTTGAATCCGCCAATTAAATTTTCCACAGACCCATTCTTTTTAGGCATATAATCGGCAGATAATTCTGTTGCGGCTGCTTTAAATAGTTCATATTTATAGATGTAATATTTATCAGGATAACGAAGCCACAAGTATGTGCTAATCGCATTGGTATTTTGATAATGCTTCCCCCACGTTCCATCATCATATTTAGATCTCATTTCTTCAGAAGAGGCTAAAAAGGCTTCAATCCGTACCGTAAGATCAACAGATTCGTCAAAAAGCGCCCTAAACATAGAACGAGTACCTTCATCATCTGCTTTTGCAAAATTGATAATCATCCCTCTGGGATATGCATAACCGGACGCTAATAGATTAAACGTCTTATCTGTAGCTTGTTTAAACATATCTCCAAAGTTTTCAGCATCAATATTCCAATGATTCTGAAAATGCTGGATAGCTTCCCATTTATATTTTTCATCTTTCCAGTGCGAAGGAAAATATGTTTTATACCCAGCAATTATGGGTTTAAGTTTCTCTAAATTAATCATGCAATCCTCCTAAATATCTATAATGAACTTGAAAATAAAAGCCTAAACTATTTATTAATCAATTCAATAAATTATTCTCCACCAACAAAACACAGTTACCACGATAACAGCGCTAATTTAATTTTAAAAATGCTATCTTTAGCACCATGAAAAAATCTCGATCAAATTACTCACATGAGCGTTCATAATGTTGAATACTATTTGAAAAAAAGTTCCATCTCATCACCATCATAAAAACTCATGACCGATGGCATAACAATATCTATAATTTATCTCGTCTTTAAAGATTTCTTATAATCCTGCTGCACCAGCAAATAACATTAAAGTGTATTATGTATTTTACCAAGAATGAACGTTGATCTTTTAAAAGAAAATCAATCGGTTGATTGATATAAATCACTTATTATATATTATATCACAGT
>CACYBS010000161.1 GCA_902772725.1 Erysipelothrix rhusiopathiae | reverse complement strand
GGTTTTATGAAGATACGTAAAAATGAGTCTGTACTCGATATCGGTACCAATAATGGAGCGCTTTTATATGCAGCCGATAAACAGGATGTAAAAGAGCTTGTCGGTGTGGAAATCGTAGAAGAAGCCTGCCTTGTAGCCCAAAAAAATGTGGAAACATTTTTTAAGCATCCGGCACGTATTGTCAACTGTCCCGTTCAGACCTTTGCGTGGGAACCGTTTGATGTGGTGATTTCCAATCCGCCGTATTTTCGTGAAAAGGAAACCAATCCCAACATCCAGATGAATCTTCGTCAATACGGCCGGGTAGAAAAAAACTTAAAACTGGATGAGCTGGTGTTTCATGCAGCCCGCCTGCTTAAAAGCAACGGTCGTTTTTATCTTGTCCACCGTCCGAACCGGCTCAACGATATTATGATGGAATGTTTTAAAAACAACTTCCGGATTAAGACAATTCAAGTTGCCTATGATTCCAACAACAATGCGAAAACACTTTTAATAGAAGCGATTAAGGAAGGAACGTGTGATAGCCGCATTCTTTCACCGATTTATATATGAAAATACATGAAGCTATTGATGATTATATCGTTCATATCACCGTGATAGAAAACAAGTCCATTCAAACAGTAAAGGCCTATAAACATGATCTGCAAACCTATGAAAACGCATTGAAAGAAATGGGTATTGAAGATATGGAAGACATTTCTGTTGTAAGGATGGAACATTTTATCAATGAATTTTTAGATACCCATTCAAAGAAAAGTGCCAATCGAATGCTGGCGGCGATACGCTCTTTTCATAAATATACAACCTTGAATCATCCGGGCTTATATAATCCGGCTCGAAGTATTCAGGGCTTTTCCAACGAAAAACATTTACCGATCTATTGTTCCGAGGATGAAGTTAAAAAATTATTATCTTCCTTCGGGAATAGTGAGAAAGATATTTATGAAAAGACCTTATTGGAAGTTTTGTATTCATGCGGACTTCGCGTAAGTGAACTATGCGGTTTAAAGCTCAACGATATTCACTTTGAAGAAGGTATTCTAAAGATCAAGGGCAAGGGAGGAAAGGAGCGCATCGTTCCGATCGCAAAACCCTGCATCGATCAGATGAAAACCTATGTAACATTGATCCGTCCTGAATGGGAGATCAAAAGGGTTCCGGAATTCTTTATCAATTCGCATGGAAGGACTTGTACAAGACAATACGTGCATAATCTTATCAAACGCAAAGTAGCGGAATTAAATCTGAATCCCAATATTTCGGCTCACAGTTTCCGCCACAGCTTTGCGACCCATCTATTAGATGGAAACGCGGATTTACGCGTTGTTCAGGAGTTACTCGGTCACAGTGATATTCAGACGACTCAGATTTATACTCATGTTCAAAATAAGCGTTTAACGGAAGCGTATGATAAGTTCTTCGATATGGATGATGAGTGAAATATGATGCACTATTCTTTAAAATAATACATTTTTCGATTATTATATATGATGGTTAAATAAGGAGGAAATTATTATGTCATGTGAAGGATGCCCAAGCAGGGGAAATTGTGGAAAGGATGCTGCAAGCTGTGGTGTTACTCCTGCCAATCCCAAAAACAACATTAAAAATATTATTGCCGTAATGTCAGGTAAAGGAGGCGTTGGAAAATCCAGCGTTACAACTTTAATGGCAAGAGCATTGGTTAAAAAAGGCTTAAAGGTAGGTATTATGGATGCCGATATTACCGGTCCAAGTATTCCTAGATTATTCTCTCTGGAAGGTGAACATGCCTACGGAAATAATGAAAATGAAATCCTTCCGGTAGTATCCGAAGAGGGAATTAAGATCATGTCTTTAAACTTTCTGATGCAGAAGGAAAGCGACCCGGTAGTATGGCGCGGTCCGATCATCGGAAATGTTGTAAAGCAGTTCTATACGGATGTTATATGGGGTGAATTGGATGTGCTTTTAATCGATATGCCTCCGGGAACAGGCGATGTTGCCTTAACCATCATGCAGTCTTTACCGGTTACAGGCGTTATCATGGTATCAACACCTCAGCCGATGGTATCTATGATTGTTGAAAAAGCCATTCATATGTGTGAACTGTTGAATGTCAAAGTGCTTGGCATTATTGAAAACATGGCATATCTGGAATGTCCGCATTGTTCAGAAAGAATCGATTTCTACGATACTTCCGCTTTGGATGAATTCTTAGCCGCTAATTCTTTGAAGTGCTATGCGACTCTTCCAATGGTGGATCTGATTCGTGATGTAAATATGTATGAATCTTATTCCATTGCTCAAAGAGATAAGTGCGATGCGCTGTTAGATGAAGCAGCGGATGCGTTATTAAAGGATTTGAATGATTGATTATATCCTTATCCGCAAACCCAATAAAAGGATGTATCTGCGGATAAAAGATGGTCAAGTTGTCGTAACAGCCCCTAGAAATGTTCCTGAGCGTGAAATCAACGCATTTGTGAATAAGAATGCCTCCTGGATTGAAAAACACCTAAATGAGCCTAAAAAAGGCCTTTGTGAAGGTGATGTACTTCATTTGTTTGATAGGGATGTTCAAGTACACTTTG
>CACYBS010000160.1 GCA_902772725.1 Erysipelothrix rhusiopathiae | reverse complement strand
GGTAGAAATTTATGTACCAGGCAGTGTTCATATTCCTGATACTGTATCCCTATCTGCTGCAGGTATCACCTACCTGAAGGAAAGCGGGAAAATTGATGAAGCGGATATTCTTGATGAAGAAATCAACACTGAATACAAAGGAAATGACGGTGTGTATAACTCTGCAGACGAATGCTATGTAGCAGCAGAGATCTACAAAGACGGAGATTACACAAACCTCCATTGCATCTGTTCTGCTAACCAGATGCTGAGAAAGAAGCTCTTCTATTTCAGATTCGGGGTCATCCCTCAAATGTGGGCGCTGCCGGATGACAGTTTTCACAGTGACATCGGGGAAATCTTTGAAAGTATACCGGATGTTCTGCTTAATGATGCAGATTGGCAAAAAAAAGAATCCAGGCATTTTATCCGCACAAGAGAAGAACGGATGCCTGGATGGAAGGATAATCATTAACATTTTTATGAAAGTCCGTCGGGCACAGCACGAACCCAGTGGACTTTTTCTCCGATAAAATGGACTTCAACTCTGTTTTGGTAGACTTGAAAATGCGGTGTATTCATAGCTTTTACAACCACGTTGATTTTCTGTATCTACTTGATAGGTCCCCGGTTCATTCTCTCAAGCAATCTGTTTCTTTATTTCTTCAATTTCAACTGGTTTATCTTCCTGACGATAATGTTGTGTATCTATATCTTTCAAAATATAACTACAAAAGAATACTTATGCAGTGAATTAGTATAATTCTTCAGTGATGGTATATGGGATATGACTCTCGCACATTTATAGGGATCTCTGTTAAGAGTTGGATTCACACTCAGACAAATCAATGAAATGACGGATAGAATATAAAGACTATCAGCTGTTTGAACGATTGAGAAATCCATGCATTACTACAAAATCACTACAGAAAATTCATCAACCTTTGTGATGGTATTATTGAATAACAGGTGTCCATTAGCTCCGCCGAGTGTCCGCTGGCAAACGCACCAGTGTCCGCTCGGCGGCGCAAAATGCATCTAACTTGTTTCTAGATTGCCGTAGTTTAACAGTCTGAATATTTTTCCAATTTCTGAGTAACAGAGAAATAGAACACATCTCCGTCTTTCGACCGATCCCGTACAGTAAAGAAACGAAGTATGGTATAAGAAATGCTATACAATTTGGAAAAGCAGTGAGCCAACAGCTCATTGCTTTTCAGTGTTGCAGCATATAACGATACTGAACGGATCTGCCTTATTCTTTAGACTAAACAAAACTTTCTTATAATCGTTACAAACAGTACTGTTCATATAATCGAAATTAACACTTCATTCTTTTGTCCTGTTTGAAATCTCATTTTTCAAGTCTATACACACATTTGTGTACATTTCCAAACTTACCGTTTTATCATCTTTCATTACTGAATCTACAATCGAAATCATATAATTGGCTGTGTTCTGATTAACGTAAGCAGTAGCTATTAATAAATTTTTGCACGCTTCTTTAATACTGTTCTCATCTTCCCAACTCAGTAAAAGGCCAATTCCCGAAAGAGCATTTTCTAAAACTTCTCTTTCGTGTAGATTCACATTTTTTAGTCTGTTTTCCTTTGCTTCTATTTTACGTACTTTTATATCATGGCAATTATTAAATAATGCCGTTATCACAGGCGCAACAATAGCTGCTATCGCAGTGATTAAGGCAATGAGAATCGTGCTCTCCATTATTCACCCTTTACGCATATAAAGTTTATACTGTTGAACATCTAATATGCTTTTCCCTTTCTATAGTTTTCATGACTTTTGAAATGTCGTCTGTAGTTCTTCCTTGCTTTATGACAAACAAAAATTCTATGATAAGGATTATCTATATAGACCATTAATCGCCTCTTCCACTGCCAGCAGTGGCATGACAATCATATGTTCTTCTCCGTCAATTCCTGTAAAATATAGGATTTTTGAATATAATGATTCATCTATTTCTGTATAGACAAGATCTGTTTCTTCACTCAGATCTTCATTATTTCCATATTCTATATTTACATGCTGTATCTGTCCGCCTGAATAATAAATATCTGTACCATAGTTTTCTTCATATGCAGTTTCTTCATTCCATCCATCAAGATTAACAAGGCTCTCCATTTTTTCAGCAAAGTGTTCTGACGTATTCTATTTACCGTTAAAACAGTCATCCAATACTTCATATATAACCAAAGGTATTTCCCCTTCACTCACTTCTGGATCTCAGTTTGCATTATCAGGAGAATCACATGCATCATAAAGTAAATAAAGTGACTTGATATGATCCATATTGATAAACAATACCCTGTTATTCATGATTGGTATAAGTATATTTACTCTTGGTTAATTTGAATATGTTCAACTACCTTATATACATCGGTTCTTGGCTGGCAGTCATACTGTCTGATATTATTGCCAGCAGCAATATGATACTGCTCCAGTCTTTTTGCATTGGCGATGCCAATTTTAGTTTTCTCCTGTAGCAATTCATACATATTCTTCTTT
>CACYBS010000159.1 GCA_902772725.1 Erysipelothrix rhusiopathiae | reverse complement strand
TTGCCTGGATGGGTGATGCACTGATGACGCTTCGTGTTCGTGAAGCCTTATTGGAAAAAGGATATCAAAAGCCGGGTATCCTGCAGAAAAAAAGTGCCAAAATATGCTCGGCAAGGGCACAGGCTTATATTCTGGATACAATGAAAAAAGCTGATTTCTTTACGGAAGATGAAAAAGAAATTCTGGCCAGAGGACGCAATGCGACCATTCATTCCAAGGCAAAGAATGCCGATGGAAAAACATATTTGATGGCAACCGCATTAGAAGCTCTGTTAGGTTATCTATATCTATATGACCATAAAGAGCGACTGGAAATATGCCTGAATAAAATCATGGAAATAGGAGAGACAATATGATTGTTTACGGAAGAAATGTGTTTACGCAAATTCAAGATGAAGCCGATTCTATTGAAATGATCTATATTCAAACCGGAATCAAAGATCCTAAGATTCGCGATGCCGTAAAAAAGCTGAACAAACCCGTGCGAAATGTATCCCGCCAGCAGCTGGATAAAATTGCCGGAAACAGCCATCATCAGGGAATCGCATGTCAGGTTAAGGATATTCAAACCTATGCCCTGGAAGATTTGGTGTCTCATGCCAAAAAGCCCGGCTTGATTGTCTGCCTGGATGAAATCCAGGATCCTCATAATGTAGGTGCAATTCTTCGAACCTGCGATTGCGTGGGGGCCGATGGATTGATTCTTACCAAACATAACAGTGCCGGCCTGACTCCTGCAGCCATCAAGGCAAGTACCGGGGCAGCATATACAGTGCCGGTATCCATTGTTACCAATCTTTCATCGACTTTAAAACAATTGAAAAAAGAAGGATATTGGATCATCGGAACCGATATGGATAATGCCAGAGATTATCGCGAAGGTATTTATGATGTCCCTGTTGCGCTGGTGATTGGAAACGAGGGCAAAGGTATTTCCTCTTTGGTCAAGAAGCAGTGCGATTATATGGTAAAGCTTCCGATGGTCGGAACCATCTCATCATTAAATGCCAGTGTGGCATGTGCCGTTGTTTTATATCAAATATTTGATCAAAGATCTAAACTGTAATATCTTTTTGCTTCAAAGGAGCAAAAAAATGAATATAAATGAATATATATACCTTTTCTTCCAAAAGGATGAAGAGGCAATCCAATTATTAATTGATTATTTCCGTCCCATGCTGGGGGCAATCTGCACCGCAAAAGGGATTCGCGATAACACCAATATTGTAAGCAGGGCTGATATTTTCAGTGAAGCAGATGCCCTGCTGATCAAATGTCTCTATCAATATCGACCGGATATGGCAATGGGATTTAATACCTACTACCGCCATTCTGTCAGCAATCTAATCACCGATTTATTCCGTTATTGGTCACGTCATGCGATAGACTATATGAATGATACGATCAGCCTGGATTCCCGCATCAGTGAAGCTCATGATCACTATCTGGGCGATTTTACAGAGGTGTTAGACTATGATGTACACCATGAGGTGATGATCAAACTGGAGTGGGAAAGATGTTTGTCTAAAGCGACATCTTTACTCTCACCGATCGAAAGAACGATATTGGATAAGAAAATTGCCGGCTGGAGCAGTGCTGAAATCGCTGAGTCCTACGGCGTTACGATGAAAAAAGTGCAGTATACGATGAGGAAAGTCAAAAAATTTCATTTGATTGATTGACTATAGAAAATATTGATGTTAAATTGAATTAGTTATGAAAGGCGTGATGGAATGGCAGATAAAATCATTTTAACGTGTTCTGAATGTCTATCAAGAAATTACGTTACAGAAAAGAACAAGAAGACAAACGCACAGCGTTTAGAAATTAAAAAATACTGCCCAAAATGCGGCAAACATACGATACACAAAGAGACAAAGTGAGGTATTTTTATGGCGAAAGAAAAAAAGGAAAAGAAAGAACGTACATATTCCCCAAAAGGAATTATTTCGGAGATTCGCGCGGTTAAATGGCCGACCGCAAAAGAATTGTTTTCCAATAGTGGAAGAGTAATTATTTTCACGTTACTGTTTGGTCTGTATTTCTTCATTTGTGAACTGGCAGCCAGCGGATTAATCAGCTGGATCGTAGGAGCGTAGGCAAATGGCAGAGTTAAAAAAAGAATGGTATGTGGTTAACACATATGCCGGACAGGAAAATCGTGTAAAAGAAAACTTAGAGCGCCGTATTAAGACCATGGGTTTAGAAGATACCTTGTTTCAGGTTGTTGTAGCGGAAGAAACAGTCGTTGAGTATAAGAACAACAAGCCTGTTGAAAAGACTCGTAACCTCTTTTCAGGATATTTATTGGTACAGATGATCATGACCGATGAAGCATGGTATGTTGTACGTAATACTCCGGGTGTAACCGGATTTATCGGATCCAGCGGTAAGGGTGCTAAACCATTCCCTGTAGCTCAGGAAGAAGTGGATGCGGTACTTCGCCGTTTAGGCCGCAGCGACATTAATGTTCAGGTTAATTATGAAGTAGGTGACCGCGTTCTTATCATGCGCAGCAATGCTTATCAGGATTTGGAAGGTGTCGTAATTGCGATGGATGATGAAAAACAGGAAGCAACTGTTCGATTGATCTTGATGGGACGCGAGATCCATACCGAATTACCTTATATTGATTTAAAGAAAGTCGACTAGACTTTCTTTTTTGCAGGTGGAATATGAAAACTTTGATACTCGATCTTGACGGTACGATGTATCGCGGTACAGAAATCATTGAAAGCGCAAAATCATTTGTCGACTATTGCCTCTCACATAAGATTCCTTTTCTGTTTATGAGCAATAACTCCATGCGTACACCTTCAGAAAATGCTGACCATATGCTGAATATGGGATATGAAGGAATTATTCCGGAAATGTTTTATAACAGCGCAATGGCTTCGGCAGAATATGTGCGCCAGAACTATGAGGGAAATAAGGCGTGGTATATCGGACAAAACGGATTAGTTGAGGCATTAAAGGAAAACGGTTTTGAAATCACCGATGATCATCCGGATTTTCTGTTTGTCGGTTTAGATAAGGATGCCGATTATATGTCCTATTCAAAGGCTTTGACCTGCCTGCTGGATGGTGCAAAGCTGATTGGAACCAATAAGGACAGGATACTGGCAAAACCGGGAGGATTTGAATTAGGAAACGGCAGCATTGTTGCCTTATTTGAATATGCGGTAAATCAAAAATCACCGGATATCGCCAAGCCGAGTCCGATTATTCTGGAATTGTGTTTAAAACACTACGGATTAAAAAAAGAAGATGTTGTCTTAATCGGTGATAATCTGGAAACAGATATATTATTAGGTGTTCGCGCAGGGGTAGAAACAATCTTTGTCGAGACCGGAATTCATACCCGAAAGGATATAGAACGGATGGGTGTTTATCCAAATCGGATAGTTAAAGAGTTGACAGAACTAGAAAAATGATAATTTTCTAGAATTGTAAATATTTTATGCTATAATGACATAGTCTTAGGAAGAAGTGAAAATATGAAAGATATATTAAATGTTATATTAATGTGTGTTAGCGGTATTATTATCATTTTAGTTCTGCTTCAAAGCGGTAAGTCCGATGGCTTATCGGCTGCCTTTACCGGAAGCGGTGACTTGAATTTGTTTGCGGTACAAAAGGAAAGAGGACCGGAAAAGATCATCAGTCGTCTGACGTTGTTTTTTGGTATTTTATTCTTTGCGCTTGTAATCGCGTTACAGATTGTTTGATAGGAAAGGCCGAAAGGCCTTTTTTTGTGGAAGGAGGTACTATGGAACAAAGATTATTAGAATTATTTCAAAAGAAAAACAAGTGGAACCAAAAAGATCTTGAAAAAGAATTACATCTTAAAAATTCAGCTGAATTTATCGCCTTTGTGAAGGCTTTAAACGCTCTAGAAGATGAGAAAATCATCTGTAATGATCATACATCGTATTATCTGATTGATCAGAAGGAATATTTTACCGGAAAAATCAAGGATATCTCCAAATTTGAATATGCCGTGGTAAACGGAGATCAAAAGATCTATGTATCAAAGAATCATGCCAAAGATGCCTTTGATGGTGATGAGGTATTGGTACATGTAGATCCAAAGAAAAATGAAGTGATTCGTATTTATCGCAGAGGAATCCGTAAGATTGCCGGTACCTTCTATAAGCGAAGAAAAGAGTTTATCTTTTACAGCGATGTCGATCTGCATCGTTCATTCCATATCAAAAATATAGATAAGTATACGATTCATAATCAGGACCGTGCAGTGCTTTCCATTATTAAGTATTCCAATCCAATGGAATGTAAAATTGAAAAAATATTGGGAAGTGAAGAAGAACCGGGCATGGATATCACATCCATTCTGTATGCGAAGGATGTACGCACGGAATTTTCAAATCGGGTAAGAAAAGAAGTCAAAGACATTGACCAGGTGGTAACCGATAAGGACCGTCAAAATCGGAAGGATCTTCGTGATTTATTTACGATTACGATTGACGGTGATGATGCCAGAGACTTTGATGATGCGATTTCTATTGAAAAGGCAAAGGATGGCTATACGCTTTATGTTCATATAGCGGATGTATCTCATTATGTAGAGGAAGGCTCTTCCATCGACAAGGAAGCCTATGCCAGAGCCACCAGCATCTACCTGTGTGACAGGGTAATTCCGATGCTGCCATTTGAATTGTCCAACGGAATCTGCTCATTAAATCCAAATGTAGAACGCTGCACGATTACCTGTAAGATGAATATCAATTCCAAAGGTGAGATTAAGACTTTTGATGTATTCCCATCTTTGATTGAATCCAACAGACGCTGTACCTATCAAAAGGTAAATGCGCTCTTTGATGACCGGGACACAGAATATTTCGATATTCAAGAATCACTTCTTATGATGAAAGAGCTTGCGATCCTATTGAAGGAGCAGTCTGTAGAAAGAGGAAATATTGATTTTGAAACACCCGAAGCGCGGATTGAATTGGATGACAGGGGTAAACCAATCGATGTGTATGTAAAGACAAGAGGCTTTGCCGAAGAGATGATCGAGCAGTTTATGATCTCTGCCAATGTATGTGTTGCCCATCTTTTAAACAGTGAAAAGATTCCGGGCATGTATCGTATTCACCAGAAACCGGACCCGGACCGTATTGAATCTTTGATGCGCATGGCCTATTTAATGCACATTATCTGGGATTTTGATCCGGAAAATATAACATCCAAAGAACTTCAGGAATTTTTGGATTCTATAGAAGATCCATATACCCGTGAAGTGATGTCGATGATGACACTTCGTGCGATGCAGAAGGCTGTATATTCAGAAAAATGCCAGGGACATTTTGGATTAGGATTGGAAGAGTACTGTCACTTTACTTCACCGATCCGCCGCTATCCGGATTTGATTGTTCATAGAATGCTGAGACGATATGTTTTCGAAAAAAGCGATAAGAACCGCGATTTTGAAGTATCGAAAATCGAAAAACAGGCTTTACATGCATCAGCCAAGGAAAGAGATGCGATTACTGTGGAAAGAGCTGTAGATGACTACAAGAAGGCGCAATATATGGAAGACCATATCGGTGAGGTATTTGAAGGCGTAATCACCGGTGTTGCAAAATTCGGTTTCTTTGTGATGTTGGAAAATACCGTGGAAGGTTTGGTTCCGGCAAGGATGCTGCAGGATGATTTTTACGCTTATGATGACCTTCATATGCGTTTGATTGGCGAAAATAACGGAAAAGAATATACCATCGGTAAACGTGTTAAGGTGGCATGTGTGGAAGCTGTGAAGGAAAAAGGCCAGGTAACATTCGAAGTTATCGGTTCCAAATATCGTTAATTTTATAGGACGGGTGGATTGATTGGTACAGTATCTGTCCAACTTGGTACTTGATTTGCAGAAATAAGAGGTTTTTATATAATTAGTCATGTCGAAGGGAGTGGTAGACATGACAAACGTTTTCACTGTTACAAACGAAAATAAATGTGTCGGCTCCTTTCATGCCGATTAAGCTGGGGTACGTGGCTGTATTCCGGCTTTTATGTTATTTCGATCAAAATAATAAGGAGGAAATAATATGGATCAAAATTTCAATAAGGTATTTTGGGATGCCTGTGCAAACGGCGACTTTCCGATGGTATGCGGACAGATTGCAGCCGGCGCTGACGTGAACTATCAAAATGGTGATGGACGTACCGCATTGATGCGTGCTGCAAAGCGCAACCGCAAAGATGTAGTTCAGGTATTGATTGACAATGGCGCTGATGTAAATGCAGTAGACAACAAGAATAAAACTGCATTGATGGGAGCAGCTAAAAAAGGTAACAGAACAATTTGTAAAGCTTTGATTAACTCCGGTGCAGATGTAAATGCGAAAGATGATAATGGACGTACTGCATTGATGCGTGCTGCACTGTTGGGACAGGATCGCTGTGTACAGCTTTTGCTGGATGCCGGTGCTGATATCAACGCTCAGGATGAAGTAGGACGTACTGCTTTAATGGAAGCCTGCATCGCATTTAAGCGTGATACAATTTCACTGCTTTTGGAAAGAAACGCCAACGTTAACTTATTCGATAATAATGGCTGCACTGCATTAATGAGAGCAGCTTACGGCGGATATCCAAGTTTAGTAGAAAAATTACTTGCTTATGGAGCTGATAAAGATATGGTTGATAAGCAGGGACATGTCGCATTAGATTACGTGCGCGAACATTGCCGCGCTCAATTAGAGCCAATTTTAAAATAATACAGGAGGGAATACACTATGCGAGATTATTTAAGTTCAGAGGTACGCAACGTTTCGGTCATCGGGCATAGCGGTGCAGGTAAAACATCTGTGCTGGAGGCTATGCTGTACTATACAAAAGCTACAGATCGTTTCGGTAGAACTAGTGATGGAAGCTCATTAATCGACTTCGATCAGGAAGAAATCCGCCGTGGTTTATCTGTATATACTTCTATCGTTCCAATTGAATGGAATGACTGCAAAATCAACTTTATCGACACACCGGGTTATCTGGATTTCGTAGGCGAAAAGCAGGCCGGTTTCGCTGTTAGTGAAAGCTGCCTGATCGTTGCCAATGCGAAAAACGTTTTGGAATCCGGTACAAAGTTAGCTTATAAGCAGGCTCGTGAAGCCGGCAAGCCGACAATCTTCTTTATCAACAAATTAGATGAAGAACATACCAGCTTTGCAGATGCTTATGGCAAATTACACGAAGAATTCGGTAAGAGCATTATTCCGTTCGAAGTACCAATCGTTGAAAACGGAGAATGCATCGGTTCTGTAAACATCTTATCCAACAAGGCTTGGTATTATAAAGGCCCTAAGGCTAACAGCGAAACTCCACAGCCTGTTCCTGAAGATATGCAGGATGATGTTGCTCTGTATAAAGATCAGATTGCTGAAGCAGTTGCAATGAGTGATGATGATTTGATGGAAAAATTCTTCGAAGGTGAAGAATTCACAGATGCTGAACTTACTAAGGGTGTAAGAATCGGCGTTAGAAGCGGTGAAATCTGCCCGGTATTCTCCGGAAGTGCTATCCAGTCTATCGGTATTCAGCGTTTAATGTCATTAATCGTTAAATACTTCCCAACATATTCTGAAAAGGGTATCTATACGGCAACTACACCGAAGGGTGAAAAAGTAGAACTCTTAACCAATGAAAACGAAGTATTGACAGCTCAGGTATTCAAGACAATCGCTGACCAGTTCGGTAAGATTTCTTACATCAAGGTTCTTAGCGGTGTTTTAAGCTCTGATTCTGTAATCGTTAATGCCAACAACGGAAAACCGGAAAAGATTTCCGACGTTTATACCATCCGCGGTAAGCACCAGACTAAGTGCGGTAAGTTATTTACCGGTGATATCGGTGCTTTGATCAAGCTTGCCAATACTGGAACAAATGACACATTATGCGAAAAGGGTAAACTTGTCATTGCTGATCCAATCGTATTTGACGAACCGATGTACGGACAGGCTGTAATGCCTAAATCTAAGAACGATGAAGATAAGATGTCTAATGGTCTTGCCCGCTTATCTGAAGAAGATCCTACATTCAAGGTTGTTGTAAATCCGGAAACAAGAGAAACCGTTATCTATGGTATCGGTGACCAGCATCTGGATGTTATTCTGTCAAAATTAAAGAATAAATATAAAGCTGAAGTTCTTACTCAGGATCCGAAGATCATGTATCGTGAGACAATCACTAAGAAGGTTCTTGTAGAAGGTCGTCATAAGAAACAGTCCGGTGGACATGGTCAGTTCGGTCATGTATTTGTTGAATTCGAACCAAATCCGGGTGTTGAAGAGATGGAATTCGATGAACGCGTATTCGGCGGTGCTGTACCTAAACAGTACTTCCCAGCTGTTGAAGCCGGATTAAGAGAATGCTGCAACGAAGGTTACCTTGCAGGCTATAAGATGGTTAATATCAAGGCTACTTTGACCGATGGTAAATATCATGATGTAGACTCTTCCGAAATGGCATTTAAACTTGCTGCAAGACTGGCATTTAAGGCCGGTATGGAAAAAGCGCATCCGATTTTATTAGAGCCGATTATGGATATCACAGTTGTAGTACCGGATGAATATACCGGAACTGTTATCGGTGATTTGAACAAGCGCCGTGGTGCTATCATGGGTATGACTCCAAGCGAAGGCAACCAGATTATTGAAGCACAGGTACCGATGGCTGAAATCGCACGTTATTCTATTGAATTACGTTCTATGGCTCAAGGTTTAGGAACTTATTCCATTAAGATGAACCGTTATGATCCGGTACCGGAACCAAACGCAAGCCGTGTAATCGCTGCATCTAAAAAAGCTGATTAATTCAATCAAGGGAATCCTTTAAAAGCAGGATTCCTTTTTTTATAATGATATAAGAAGAATAAAAACAGGAGGAAGAAATATGAATTCTAAACGGTTTCCTGAAGGATTTTTATGGGGAGGCGCAACCGCAGATTTCCAGTTTGAAGGTGGTTTTGGAGAAGGCGGCCGTGGTATTAACAGCCAGGACTTTGTGACCGACGGAAGTGTTGACAGAGCCCGTCAGATCACACTTAGAATGCCTGATGGCACGAAGGGGTATGTTAATTCTTTAGATTCAATTCCGGAAGGAGCTGTACCGGAAATATTTGATGATGAATATTATCCAAGCCATAAAGCGGTTGACTTTTATCACCATTATAAAGAAGATATCGCCCTGATGGGTGAGCTTGGCTTTAAGGTATTCCGTTTCGGTGTAACCTGGTCAAGAATCTATCCGACCGGTGATGAAGAAATGCCAAATGAAGAAGGATTACGTTTTTATGAGGATGTGTTAACAGAGTTAGAGAAATATAATATTGCACCGCTCATCACCATCTGTCATGATGAAATGCCAAATTACCTAGCAGAAAAATACGATGGCTGGAATTCCCGTCATTTGATCGATGCCTATGTAAAGTATGCACGCACCTTATTAGAACGCTTTAAGGGACGCTGTAAATTATGGCTTACTTTCAATGAACTGAATGCGATTTACGGATATTCTAAGATTGGTGTGCATACCATGGATGGTCAGACCTATTACCAGGCTAACCATAATATGGCAGTCGCATCTTCTAGGGCAATTAAAATTGCGCATGAGATCGATCCGGAAAATAAGATGGGTGCTATGTTTGCCTTATCGGAAATGTATCCGGCAACCTGTGATCCAAGAGATGTCTTTGCCGCGTATTCCAAACGCCGCGAGAATTTATATTTTGCGGATGTTATGGCACGGGGTAAATATCCAAACTTCTCAAGGGAGATCTGGAATCGTAAGGGTGTTACCGAAATTAAGATGGAACCGGGTGACTTAGAACTAATTGAAAAGTATACTTTGGATTATGTTTCCTTCAGCTATTACCGCTCTACTACGATTGCCCACGATAAGCCGTTTAAGACCAACTCTGTAGTTGCCTTGATGGGTGGCGAATCCAATCCGTATCTGGAATCTACACCTTGGGGATGGCCAATTGATCCGCTGGGACTGCGTTATTGTTTAAATGAGCTCTATGACCGCTATCAAAAGCCGTTGTTTGTGATTGAAAACGGATTGGGTGCTGTGGATGTCGTTGAAGAAGATGGCTCCATTCATGACCCATACCGCATGAAATATTTAAAAGATCACTTTGAGCAGATGCGTGATGCGATTTTGATTGACGGTGTGGATTGTTTCGGATATACGATGTGGGGAAGCACCGATCTGGTATCCCTGTCTACCGGTGAGATGAAAAAGCGCTATGGATTCATCTATGTTGATATGGATGATAAAGGAAACGGTACTCTGAAACGCTCTAAGAAGGATTCTTTTGAGTGGATGAAAAAGGTCATTGCCACCAATGGCGAAGATATGGAAATTCTTTAAGCAAATAATAATAAATTGAGAATTTTTTCACTATTGAAAAATGGATTTGTTTCGATTATAATGCATCTGTGCTGGGATATAGATCGATTCGACTATAATCCTATAAGGCATTTCTAGATTTATTTACGTCGTATTCGTTAGAAACGACAGTAGGAGGAAACGTAAAAATGAACAAATCCAGAAACCAGATTCATGATTTGACAATGATGGCATTATTTCTGGCCATTGAAATTGTCTTGTTTGTGACTCCGTTTGGCTATTTGCGCTTTGGTCCGTTGAGTGCAACATTGATGCACATCCCGGTGATTGTATGCGCAAGTGTGATGTCTACCCAATATGGAGCATTTCTCGGTCTCGTATTTGGAATCAGCAGTGTGATCAATGCCACAATGACACCGACCGTAACCAGCTTTGTGTTTAGTCCGTTTGTGACAGTAGCCGGCATGTCCGGTGGTTTCCAGAGTTTGATTATTGCGATTGTTCCGCGTGTATTATTAGGTGTGATTGCCGGAACTATTTATCATAAGATGCTGGAAAAAGGAAAGGGAAAGGTGAGCAGTGCTGCTGCAGCTGCACTTGTTGCGACCTTATGCCATACCTTCATGGTGTTAGGCTTAATTGTTTTATTCTATGGAGCTCAATATTCCGAAGCATTAGGAATTGCGCAATCAGCTTTGATGGGCTTTATGGGAACGGTTATCTTGACAAACTGCCTGCCGGAAACCGCATTAGCTGTAGCGGTTAACAGTGCACTCGCAAAGGCATTACCGAATCAATAATGATATGCAGAAGTGTAAAAGCTTCTGCATTTTTTTATGATAAGTTGGAATCAGCGAAAAATAGTTAATCATTATTGACAAAATAGAGTTATAATGTCCAAAGTGTCTATAAGGAAAGAAAAGAACGATATGACAGATACATTAAAAACATTTGAGGATATTCTTGCACGCGACGGAAAGCTTGTTTATAAAACGCGGGGTGTCAGCATGGAGCCGATGCTGAGGCAGAATAGAGACTTAGTTGTGATAGAGGTTCCTAAGGGAAGGCTTAAAAGATTTGATGTTGCCTTATATAAAAGAAAAGGGAGCTATGTGCTTCATCGTGTGATCCATGTGCGTGAAAGGGATTATTTGATTCGCGGTGACAATACCTATTATTTTGAAGAAGTGCCGGATGAAGCTGTTATAGGTGTTCTGGCAGGATTTCAGCGGAAGGGAAAATATTACGATATCACTAATAAAAATTATCAAAGATATGTTCATTTCTGGAACGCTGTTTATCCATTAAGGGCATTGCGTTTCCACACACGGAGATCAATGATTCGCACAGCTCGGAAATGGGGCATATTACCGATTTTGAAAAAAATAGCCGGGAGATAAAGCTTATTGAAGTCTGTTTCCCCCTTTTTTTTCCTATATAGACAAATAAAAAACTTGGTGTACAATGAATATGATTTTATCATAAATTATGAGAGGTTATTTATGAAGATTATTATTATCGGAAATGGTAAAGTTGGTTTTGCGATTGCGAAACAACTTGAAAAAGAAGGACATGATATTACTATCATCGAAAATAAACCACAGGTTCTGGAGTCTACAATGAATATTTTAGACGCCGAAGGAATCAATGGAAACGGAGCCAATTATGAGGTCTTAATGCAGGCAAAGGCGGATCAGGCAGATCTTGTGATAGCTGTTACCTCCAGCGATGAAATTAATATTATCGCCTGTCTGATTGCGAAAAAAATCGGAACCGAACATACGATTGCCCGAATCCGCAATCCGGAGTATGTACAGAGTTTAAATATGATGAAAGATGATTTAGGACTCAGTTTAAAAATCAATCCGGAACATACAGCCGCAAGAGAAATCACCCGTACATTAAGCTTTCCTACAGAGATCAAGGTCAGCTCTTTTTCAAACGGTAGAATTGAAGTGGCTGAAATTAAGATTACCGAATCCAGTCCGCTGGCAGGTAAACCGATTCATCAGATTGCTTCTCAATTAAAAGCACAGGTTCAATTTTTGGCACTGCTTAGAAATAATGAACCGCATATCCCGGGAGGCAATACCATGATCGAAGTCGGCGATAGAGTATCCGTAACCGGACCGACTATTGAACTTGAAAAATTCCTGATCGAGATTGGCATTTTGAAAAAGCGTATTATCCACAACATCATGATCGTTGGCGGAGGTAAAATTACCCGCTATCTTATTCCGATGCTGCTGGATCACCGTATGGATGTAACCGTGATTGAACAGTCCCGTGATAAATGTTTGACGCTTTTGGAAGAATTCCCGGAAGTTACCGTTATTCAGGGAGACGGAACCGACCATGAACTATTACGTTCTGAAGCGCTGGAGAAAATGGATGCCTTTATTGCGCTTACCGATAATGATGAAGAAAATGTCATCATTTCTATGTATGCTTCCAATCACGGTGTTGAAAAGGTACTTCCAAAGGTAAACCGTGTATCTTTGGGATTCCTGCTGGAAAAGCTGGGTCTGGAAAGCACGATTACGCCAAAGAACATGGCTGCTAACCAGATTGTTCAATACGTTCGTGCCATGCAGAACAGCGTGGGTTCCAATGTGGAAACATTGATTAAAATTATGAATGATAAGTTTGAAATCTTAGAATTCAAAGTAAAACCAAACTGCCGCTTGATCGGCAAACCAATCAAGACGCTGAAATTAAAGCCGGGCACATTGATTAGTTATATCACTCACGACAATGAATCTAAAATTGCGGTTGGTGATTCCGTCATTCAAGAGGGGGATACGGTAGCGATTATTACCCGCCTACAGGGATTGAGGGAAATTAACGATGTTCTCGCTTAAGAAAGGCTTGCTCAGTTTAAACTGGCGGATTATTGGCAATATTGTCGGATATATCGCAATCGCATCCGGATGTTTAATGGTGCTACCTCTGATTGTGTGCTTTATATATGGTGAACATGTTGCCATGCCTTTTATCATTTCTATTGTGATATCCCTTGTAGTCGGATTACCTTTATCCCAATTAAAGGTAAAACATACCTCGTATTATGCCAAAGAGGGTATGATTGCGGTTGGACTTGCCTGGATTGTTGTTTCCTTTTTAGGAGGACTTCCGTCTTATTTCACAAATGAAATTCCCAGTCTTGTCGACTGTTTCTTTGAAACGGTATCCGGCTTTACCACTACGGGATCTACGATTCTAACGGATGTTGAGGCGCTGTCCAAAGCTTCATTATTTTGGCGAAGCTTGACACACTGGGTCGGCGGTATGGGAGTGCTTGTCTTTGTATTGGCTTTTTTACCACGGACCAATGCCCGTACGATGTTTCTTGCCCGTGCGGAAATGCCGGGGCCAACGATTGGAAAACTGGTTCCCCGCATGCGTCAGACAGCTGTTATTTTGTATGAATTGTATATGGGATTAACGGTGTTGGAAATTATTTTCCTTTTGGTTGGCGGAATGCCTTTATATGATACTTTAATTCATACATTCGGAACTGCAGGAACCGGAGGTTTCTCGTGCTGGGGAGCTTCTGTCGGTTACTACAACAACCCGTATTTTGATTATGTGATCGGCATCTTTATGGTGCTTTTCGGTGTTAACTTTAACTTATATTATTTCTTGATGATCAAGGATTTTAAAAGCGTGTATAAAAATCAGGAGCTGCATGCCTACCTTGCGATTGTGCTTGGTGCCTCTGTATTGATTGCCTGGAACACTTTAACTGTTTATCACAGCTTTACGGATTCTTTTAGATATGCCTTTTTCCAGGTGGCATCCATCATCACGACTACCGGTTATGCGACCTATGACTATAATTCCTGGCCGATGTTCTCTAAGACGCTGCTTGTTTTGTTGACGCTTCTGGGTGCCTGCGCAGGGTCTACCGGCGGTGGTATTAAGGTCAGTCGTATGCTGGTTTTATTAAAGAAGATGAAACTGGATGTACAGCGTTTAATCCACCCGCAGAAAGTGGATGCGATCACAATGGATGGCAAAGTCGTTGATGATAAGACTGTCAACAGCATTTTGATTTATTTTGCGATTTTAATGATGTTGATTGCCGGTGCCTTTCTTGTTGTCTCACTGGATAATTTCGATTTTGAGTCCACTTTGACAGCAGTATTTACCTGCATTTCCAATGTAGGACCGGGTCTTGGTTTGGTTGGACCGGCCGGTAACTTTGCGGCTTTCTCCGATCTTTCAAAGATTGTATTATCATTCTGCATGTTGATTGGACGTTTAGAGATTTATCCAATCCTTGTATTCTTGTTCCCTGTATTCCAGGCAACTGAAATTCACAAGAAAAAGTTTAGACGTTAATTTTAAAGTATGGCCCAGCCATACTTTTTTTTGTCATTCATTGAGAGAAATACTATAGGGCCTAAAATTAAACATAAACACAAAAGTTTTACTAGAAATTTAACGAGTGAATATTTGTATTAATGTACTGTATTTTTCATATCGCTCGTTGTAAAAAATGGGAATAAGTGTTACAATTTTACCAACTGAAAGCGTTATCACGCACATAATATTTAGGAGGAAAAAATCATGTTAAAAGGAATTGCAGCAAGTTCTGGTGTATGCGTAGCTAAGGTTTATAAGCTTGTTTCACCTAAAGTTGTAATCGAAAAGAAAACAAATGTTGTTGCAGCTGATGAAGTTGCGAAATTTGAAGCTGCTCTTGAAAAGACAATCAAGGATATCGAAGGCGTTAAGGAAAGAGCTGCTAAGCGCTTGAAAGCCGAAGAACTTGCAGTATTTGATGCTCACTTAATGATGGCAGGCGACCCTGAATTAGCTGGTCAGATTAAAAGCAAGATCGAAAATGAAGGCGTAAATGCTGAATATGCAACTGACGAAGTAGCAAATATGATGGTTGCTATGTTCGAATCCATGGATAATGACTATTTCCGTGAAAGAGCTGCAGACGTTAAGGACGTTACTTTCCGTTTAAAATGTAATTTATTAGGTTTAGTAATTCCTGATTTAACAGCAATCGCTGAAGATTCAATCATCGTTGCTTATGACTTAACTCCAAGTGACACTGCACAGTTGAATGAATATGTAAAAGGTTTCTGTACTGAAATCGGTGGTAAGACTTCTCACTCAGCTATCATGGCTAACTCTTTGGAAATCGCTGCTGTTGTTGGATGCCCAGGTATCTTAGACGCATGTGAAACCGGCGACATGATCGCATTAGATGCACTTGATGGTGAAGTAGTAATCAACCCGGATGCTGAAACAATCGCTGCTTACGAAAAGAAAGCTGCTGCTTACGAAAAAGAAAAAGAAGAATTAAAAGTTCTTGTTAACCAGAAATCTGAAACTCCTGACGGACGCGAAGTTGACATCGCCGGTAATATCGGTGGCTTCAAGGACGTTGAAGGCGTATTAAAGAACGGTGGAGAAGGCGTTGGTCTATTCCGTACTGAATTCTTATACATGGATTCTGACCACTTCCCAACAGAAGAAGAACAGTTCCAGGCTTACAAGCAGGTATTAGAAGGCATGCAGGGTAAGCGTGTTGTTGTACGTACACTGGATATCGGTGGCGACAAGAAGTTAAAATACTATGAATTCCCGAAAGAAATGAACCCATTCTTAGGTTACCGTGCTATTCGTCTGTGCTTAAGAGAAACTGATATCTTCCGTACTCAGTTAAGAGCATTATTACGTGCTTCTGTATACGGCAAATTAGCTATCATGTTCCCGATGATCGCTACAATCAACGAATTCCGTTCCGCTAAGGCTATCTTCGAAGAAGAAAAGGCTAACTTAACTGCTGAAGGCGTTAAGGTTGCTGATGATATCGAA
>CACYBS010000158.1 GCA_902772725.1 Erysipelothrix rhusiopathiae | reverse complement strand
TCTGTGATTACCTTGATATGTCCTCACTCTTAACTGAATGACATTGCAATAAAGCTGTGTTTATTTGTTGTTGTAAAACAGGTGTATATTTTTAGAAATGCATATAATGAAAAAGAACAAGGATAGAATTATTCGTAAAGAGAATGGATATGCAGATAATTACTAAGATATTATTTTCAACATTTTTTACTCTAGTTATGGTATTAGGCCTGGCTGGATGCTCACAGGGAAATACAGAAAGCACAGAAACTGAGGAAACTGAAGAAACTACGGAAACAACAGAAACTGCTGAAAAAGCAGATCCGGAATCAACGGCTTATGAAGTATTTGTCACAGATGAGGCAGGAGATCCTGTAGAAGGCGTTAAAGTTCAGTTCTGCTCTGAATCTGAATGTCTGATTGGAACTACAGATGAAGATGGAACCGCAGCTTTTGATAAAGAAGCCGGAACATATACCGTTCATATTCAAAAGGCTCCAAAAGGCTACGCAAAAGATAAAACAGAATACGAAGCACCGGAAAAGCCGGGACGTCTTACCATTACTTTAAAAGAAGAAGCTGAATAAAAATTACCTATAACACAAAAGTCGTCTTTGCGGACGACTTTTTCATTGCTTAATTAAAACGAGATTTTCTCACCATCCAAAGGAATAAGCACCTGTTTTTCATACGGTGTTTTTATCAAATGATCTTGAAGCTCTTTTCGTGTGAGATGTGCATGTGAGACGGTATCCATGTGGCTTGCCACAACGATGCTGTGGGGTGCGTACTTACAGGTCTTGATTACATCTTCTGCATTCATGATTAAACGGCCGGAGCGCGTGTGGGCATCACAGGCATTCACGACTATGATATTCGGATGATATGTGTCAATGACTTTTTCAACGATATCGCAATATACTGTATCTCCGGCAACCCAAATGGTCTTTTCGCCTTCTTTTTTAAACACAAAACCGGATACCGGACCGGCTTTCTTAGCTAATTCATCCGTATCTCCATGTCTTCCATCAGTTCGATAGATTCTGATATCCTCAATTTCAATCCTGTCTTTTTCAAAATGTTCCGTATTGGTAAAGCCAAGGCTTTTGTCTAACTTATTATCCTTCTGATTCTGAAAAATCATATGCATATCTTTTGGCAGGTAATCTGTCGAGAAATGATCTTCATGATCATGAGAGACAATACAAACATCCACATCCGATAGGATATCCGTTACAGGATAGGGAAGCGGAACAATGGTTTAGTGATAAAGCGTTTCTCTTTTAAAGCTGCTTCTTTTTCTTCATTGGAGCAGGGGCCACTTAACCAGGGATCGATCATAAACGTGACATTTGGATATTGAATTTTAATGGTTGCATTTCGAATTTGTTGAAAGATCATAGGGCCTCCTTTTTTGGATATTATAAACTACCTTTGATATACTTGTGTCGAGGAATCACGTATGAAAATTAAAAGTAAAAGAGTATGGATGGCAGGTATGTTTCATCCGGCAATAATAGAAATTGAAAATGAAAGTATAAAAAGAATAGGCGACTATAAAGAAGACGCGGATATGGATTATGGGGATTTGCGGATTGTACCCGGATTTATTGATATCCATTGTCATGGTGCCTATGGTTTTGATACCAACGATGCCAACCCGGAAGGACTTCGCAATTGGACAAAACATATTGTAGAAGAAGGAGTTACAAGCTTTTTATGTACGACCATAACTCAATCCTATGATGTACTGTCCAAAGCGGTTCAAAATGTAGCTGAAGTTTGCGAAAAGGGTTATGAAGGAGCTGAAATTCTCGGAATCCATTTAGAAGGACCTTATTTAAGCAAAGATTATAAAGGTGCCCAACCGGAACAGTTTATTAAAGATGCAGATGTTGAAGAGTTTATACAGCTTCAAAAGGATGCCAAGGGTATGATCAAATATATCACCATAGCCCCAGAAAACGATAAGGATCATGAATTGATCCGCTATTGTTCAGGGCATGGTGTAACGGTATCGCTGGGACATAGTGGGGCATCTATATCCGAAGCACAAATGGCTTGTGCCAATGGGGCAAAGTGTATGACCCATGTTTATAATGGTATGTCGGGTTTTCACCACCGCAATAACGGTTTAGTCACCGCCGCCCTTCGAATGAGGGATGTCTATGGAGAAATCATCTGTGATATGAAACATTCCACACCGGAGGCAGTGAGTATAGTCTTCCATGCCAAGGGAGGACATCGTGCCGTTATGGTCAGTGATGCGCTGAATTGTAAAGGATGTGCACCCGGTTCGGTATTCTATTTTGGCGGAAATGAGATTCATGTTCGGGAAGACGGGTCAGCAAGACTCAATGATGGAACCTTAGCGGGCAGTACGTTAAAGATCAATGAAGGACTTAAAAATCTTGTGGAAGTGGCCATGGTGCCTTTTGAATCGGCGATTAATTCCTGTACTTCCAACCCGGCAGAGTTATTAGGAATAGCTGATAAGAAGGGTTATATACGAGCAGGGAATGATGCCGATATCGTAATACTAAATGACGATTATTCTATCAAAGATGTTTATTGTAAAGGAAAACGGAGCCAGTAATTAAATCTGACTCCGTATATTTTTTTTAGCTTCGACTTTGTTTTTCAACAAGGCGTTCGCCACAATAGATGGCACGTAATGCCGGTTTATCAATTTTACCTGTCGCATTGCGGATAACCTTATCGAAGATGATCTTACGCGGACGTTTGTAACGAGGAAGATCCACACAGAATTGGTTTACTTCCTGTTCGGTTAATTCCATACCTTCTTTTACCTGAATGATGGCAGCCGCAATTTCACCAAGACGAGGGTCCGGTAAACCGATAACGGCTACATCATGGATCTTATTGTTGGCAGATAAGAAGCTTTCAATCTGTACCGGATAGAGGTTTTCACCACCGGAGATAATAACATCTTTCTTTCTGTCTACCAGATAGATAAATCCTTCGCTGTCCTGTCTTGCCATATCACCGGTATGTAACCAGCCGTTTTTCAATACTTCGGCAGTAGCTTCCGGGTTCTTATAGTATTCCACCATAACACCGCGGCCTTTTACGCAAAGTTCTCCGACTTCACCCTGTTTAACGACATTTCCTTCTTCATCGACAATCTTTGTCTTCCAGTTAAAGCCAGGAAGTCCGATAGCGCCGACTTTTCTTACATTGTCCAAACCTAAATGAACACAGCCCGGTCCTGTCGATTCGGATAATCCATAGTTGGTGTCGTACTTATGGTTAGGGAAGTAACGTAACCAATGTTTAATAAGTGAAGGAGGTACCGGTTGGGCACCGATGTGCATTAGGCGCCATTGGTCTAAGTGGTAATCGTCTTTGTTGATCTTACCGGAATCAAGCGCAGCTAAGATATCCTGTGCCCAAGGAACTAATAACCATACAATTGTACAACCTTCCTGGGATACAGCCGATAAAATCGCATCCGGTGAGTTACCTTTTAAAAGTACGGCTCTGGAGCCTGTATACAGAGATCCAAACCAGTGCATCTTAGCACCTGTATGGTACAGAGGCGGGATACATAAGAAGTTATCATTCTTCGTTGTCTGGTGATGGATTGCTTCCATTTGAGCAGATTGTGATAAAGCCTCATGTAATAACAGGATTGGTTTTGGAAAACCGGTTGTTCCGCTTGAGAAGTAGATTGCTCCATAATCGCTGTCCTGAATCAGTACTAACGGTGCTGTCGAAGAAGCGTTGCCGGCCTGTTTATAATAATCCTCTGCATAAGAAGGAGTTTGGTCACCTACAAAGTACAACAGGGTATTCTTTTTGATATGGCCTGCGATATCTTCAATACGTCCGATAAATTCCGGTCCATAGAATAATACATCGGAATCCGATGCATCCAGACAATAGCGGATTTCTTCACCGGTAAAACGGAAGTTTAATGGAACCGCAACCGCTCCGGCTTTTAAGATTCCGAAATAAATCGGTAACCATTCCAAACAGTTCATCAATAGAATGGCGCATTTCTGTCCCTTGGAAATACCACGTTCAATCAACATATTGGCAACACGGTTTGCCTTTTCATCGAAGACAGACCATGTAATCTGACGACGGTAATAAGAGCGGGAAGTCGGCTGAATTAATTCATATTCCTTCCATGTTACACGCTGCTCTTCTTTAATTTCCGGGTTGATTTCAACTAAGGCAACCTCATTTCCATAGAGCTTACTGTTACGTTCTAATAAATCTGTAATAGGCATAAATCTCTCTCCTTATTTTAAGTAGAAGTCTGCCAGCTTCTTAAATGCCGGTAAGCTTCTTTCAATCATATCTCTGGATACGCAATATGCGATACGGACAAAGCCCGGTGTTCCAAAGCTGTCCGCCGGAACGATCAATAAATCAAATTCTTTTGCTTTAGCGCTGAATTCATTGGCATCTTCGATCGGTGATTTTACGAATAGATAGAAGGCACCATCCGGATGAATACATGTAAAGCCATATTCTGTTAAGGCATTGTAGATCAAGTCACGGTTTTTCTTATATTCACCGATATCCGAGGCAAGACCTGTACATTTTTCAATCATATGCTGCATCATGCTTGGGGCACATACATAACCTAAAGCACGACCGGCGCCGCATACAGCTGCATATACATCTTTAGAATCGGCGATTTCATCCGGTACTAAAATATATCCGATACGATCACCCGGTAAAGATAAGGATTTTGAGTATGAATAACATACGATTGTATCCTTATAATATTTAGTCACAAACGGAACGACACCTTCGTACACCAATTCACGATATGGCTCATCGGTAATTAAATAGATTGGATGACCATATTCAGCTTCTTTCTTAGTTAATAAATCAGCTAATTTCTGAATGGTTTCTTCGGTATAGACAACACCGGACGGGTTATTCGGTGAGTTCACGATAATGGATTTCGTATTTTCGGTAATGGCTTTTTCTAAAAGATCAAAGTCAATCTGGAAGTTATCCGGATTGGATTTTACTTCTACCAAAGCAGCCCCTGTTGTTTCCACAAATACTTTATATTCCGGGAAATAAGGAGTAAAGGCAATGACTTCATCACCCGGTGTATATAAAGCCGTTAAGATAATCTTTAAAGATGCGGCAGCACCACATGTCATATACAGATTTTCTTTGACAAAAGAAGTCCCCATGCGCTTATTTAAATCATCCACGATTGCCTGACGGCAGGCTGCATCTCCCTGGGCAGACGTATATCCATGTAAATATACATCATCTTTTGTGTTAAGAAGCTCTAATAATGTTTCTTTTACCTTAGCCGGGGCAGGTACATTTGGATTACCTAAACTGAAGTCAAATACGTTTTCCGGTCCGACAACTGCTTTACGCTGCAGGCCAAATTCAAATAAATCACGGATAACTGAGCGATTGTTCCCGTATTGTTTCATTTTTTCATTAATCATTATCGTTTCCTTTCCCTTCCTTAATTCTTTCATATGCCATTTCAATTCCATCGTCATCATCGTTCAATAAGCGGTTGACACGACTGATTGTAGTGGTAGAGGCACCGGTATGTTTTGTGATTTCCTGATAGGTCTTCTGTTCCAACAACATAGATCCCACTTCAAAACGCTGGGCCAAAGTCAGAATTTCATTAACAGTGCATACATCCCCGAAGAATTTATAACATTCCTCTTCTGTTTCTAAGGATAAAATGGCTTTAAAAAACATTTGTACTGATTGTGTATGAATATTCTTTTTCATAATTCCTCCGAAGCTGGGATAATACTTACAGCACTAATAATTTAACACTTTAACGCACTAAAGTCAATGATATAAAAAATGTCAAAAATATCTTGATTTTATATCAATATCGATATAAACTTTAACGTGTCAACGCTTTAACGTGATAAAGCACTAAAGCAAGGGAGGATTTGATTATGTTTATTAAAGCTGCAATGTTAATCGTATTTTTTGCGGTTATGTTGTACATCGGATTTATGAGTCGAAAATATTCGACGGATGTAAATGGATTTGTATTAGGCGGAAGAACAGCCGGACCGTGGATCACGGCGTTTGCGTTTGGTACATCTTATTTTTCTGCCGTTGTCTTTGTAGGATATGCAGGACAGTTTGGTTGGAAATACGGTATTGCCGCTACCTGGGCCGGTATCGGTAACGCCTTGATCGGTTCATTATTGGCATGGGTTGTTTTGGGAAGAAGAACCCGCATTATGACCCAGCATTTGGATTCAGCGACGATGCCGCAGTTCTTTGAAGCAAGATTTGGATCACCGGCATTAAAGATCTGTGCGTCTCTTGTTACATTTATTTTCTTAATCCCTTATACTGCTTCTTTATATAATGGACTATCTCGTTTATTCGGAATGGCATTTAATATTGACTACTCCATCTGTGTTATTGTCATGGCCGTACTCACCTGCATCTATGTTGTAGTAGGCGGTTATATGGCAACTGCCATCAATGACTTTGTACAGGGAATTATCATGTTGTTTGGAATTTGTGCGGTTATCGCTGCTGTATTAAAATCACAGGGTGGTTTCCTTGCAGCACTTGACGGTTTAGGACAGGTGGTTGATGAAAGTGTTTCTACAACACCGGGTATCTTTAACTCCTTCTTTGGACCGGATCCAATCAACTTATTGGGTGTTGTACTATTAACATCTTTAGGTACATGGGGTCTTCCTCAGATGGTTCAGAAATTTTATGCTATCAAGAGTGAAAAATCCATTTCAACAGGCGCTATTGTATCTACTGCATTTGCGTTTATCGTTGCCGGCGGATGTTACTTCTTAGGTGGATTTGGACGTTTGTTCTCCGATCAGATCGATATTGCGGCCAATGGCTTTGACTCAATTATTCCTACGATGTTATCAGGCTTACCAGATATCTTAATTGCGGTTGTGGTAGTACTCGTATTATCTGCTTCAATGTCAACTTTATCATCGCTTGTATTAACATCCAGCTCTACCTTGACATTAGACCTATTAAAAGGTTATGTGATCAAGGATATCGATGAAAAGAAACAGGTATTCATCATGCGTGTGTTGATTGTGGTATTCGTAGCGATTTCCGTAATTATTGCGATTGTTCAATATAAATCCAACGTAACATTTATTGCACAGCTGATGGGTATTTCATGGGGTGCATTAGCCGGCGCATTCTTGGCACCGTTCTTATATGGTTTATATTGGAAAAAGACTACAAAAGCCGCATGCTGGTTCAGCTTTATTTTCTCAACCGTATTTATGCTGGCAAACATGTTTGTAAAGCCGATGTTCCCGGTATTATTACAGTCTCCAATCAATGCAGGCGCATTCTGTATGATCTTTGGATTAATCACAGTACCGATCATCTCATTATTTACACCAAAACCGGACGCTAAGGTTGTTGAAGAATCCTTCGCATGCTACGAACAGAAAGTTCTGGTAAGTCAGAAGGAAGCTTTAGCGGACGAAGACTAATGATTATCGATACACATACACATATTTATCCGGATCACCAAGCAGGGCGCATCGTAAAACATTTGAGCCATCAGGCGCACCTGCATGCATTTAGTGATGGAAGGATGGATTCCCTGCTTCAGTCAATGACAGAAGCGGGGATTTCTGTATCTCTTGTGTTACCTGTCGCAACGCGTCCCGACCAGGTCACAAAGATCAACCGTCAAATGAAGGAATTGAACGAAAGCTATAAAGATCAGATTATTTCATTAGGAGCTATGCATCCTTATTATCCGGAATACGAAGAAGAATTAGAATGGTTGAAAGAAAATGGCTTTAAGGGCATAAAGGTCCATCCGGTTTATCAATCCGCTCAATTAGATGATCCAAAGTATCTAAAAATCTTTGCCAGAGCGAAAGAGCTGGATATGGTGGTTGTAACCCATGCCGGAATCGATATCGGCGCAATGGATCAGGTGTGCTGCTCTCCAGATATGGCAAGGCATGTTGTGGAACAAATCGGTCCCTTTAAATTCGTGTTGGCACATATGGGCGGCTGGCATAATTGGGATGAAGTGATAGATACGTTAAAGGATACAGGAGTGTACCTGGATACGGCTTTCTCTACCGAAGCCTTTACTCCTTTATGGGATGGATATTGGAAAGAAGAGGATACTTTCATGTTGTCGGAAGAGAAGATGACAGAAATGATCCATGCCTTTGGGGCAGAGCGCATCTTATTTGGAACCGACAGCCCCTGGAGTTCACAGAAAAGGGTAGTGGACTTTATCGAAAGACTTCCTCTAAACAATGAGGATAAAGAGAAGATTTTTTCACTTAACGCAAAAAAATTATTCATGATTTAAAGACCGGTAATATCCGGTTTTTTTTTACAGAAAAAATCGTAATTTGCACAGTGGTGTTATATAACGCTTTATTTATTTTGTTTTTTGCACATGACATCTCGGAATTTCACTCTTTC
>CACYBS010000157.1 GCA_902772725.1 Erysipelothrix rhusiopathiae | reverse complement strand
ATGTATTGAATGGATTGAATTTTGCAGGATTACAGCCAGATGGCCTTTTACAGATGATAGAAAAGTCCGCTTTAGTATGCACTGACTCTTTCCATTTGACAGCGTTTTCCATAAATTTTAATATCCCATTCTATGTATTTGATAGAGCTCAGGAGAATTCCTATGGAATTCATATGATTTCTCGAATTGCAAATTTGCTTGGCCTTTTTGGGTTAGTCGATCGTTTAAATCCAACCGATATTTCAAAAGCTCTTGTCTGTGATTTTACAGAAGCTAATGAAACATTAGAAAACGAACGAAAAAAAGAGAAAGACTTTCTAATCAAATGTTTAGAACAGTGCAATAAATATAACTGAGGACGGTAGCCTATGAGAATTGAGCGTAGTAAAAATGCTTCAAGAAACATTATATATGGGTTAGGATTCCGAACATTTCAGACGATAGTTCCATTTGTTATTCGCACCGTGATGATATATTCCTTGGGTATGGAATATGTCGGACTGAACAGCTTATTTACGTCTATTCTTCACGTATTGAATTTGGCGGAGATGGGCGTGGGACATGCAATGGTTTACAGCATGTATAAGCCGATCGCGGAGGATGATCGAGAGAAGATCAACGGTTTACTTAAGCTGTATAAGTTTTATTACAGAATAATCGGATTTATTGTTTTGATCGGCGGACTGGTAATTGTACCCGTGTTGCCTAAATTAATAAAGGGCGATGTTCCTTCCGAGATCAATCTGTACATTATCTATTTTATTACGCTCGCGACCACGGTCCTATCATACTGGTTATTCTCTTACAGGAACAGTTTATTGGCGGCTCATCAGCGGAACGATGTACATACTAAGATACAGATCATTGTCTTCACAGTCCAATATGTGCTGCAAATCGCAGCCTTGGCGGTGTTTAAGAACTACTATTTGTTCCTTATAGCCGCGTTTACGGGGCAAGCGCTCGTGAATATCGCTATGCTTATTGTGACCGACAAAATGTATCCCGATTATAAGCCTGTGGGAAACATCCCCGTTGAAGAAAAAAAGGATATTAATCACAGGATTCGCGATCTGTTCACAGCTAAACTCGGCGGTACTGTAACAAATTCTGCCGACGCCGTTGTTATCTCGGCGTTTTTAGGACTTACCATTCTCGCTAAATATAATAACTACTTTTATGTGTTGACCGCTTTGTTCGGTTTTATGACGATCATATTCCAGTCATGCCTCGGTGGTATCGGAAATAGTCTTGTTGTTGAAACTCCGGAGAAGAACTATTCTGATTTTAATATGTTTTCTATGATTCTTCTCTGGGTAATTGGGCTGGTAACAGCATTTCTGCTTTGTCTTTATCAACCTTTTATGAGGCTATGGGTACATGAAGAGAATATGCTGGACAATTCGTGTGTCATAGTCCTTTGTATCTATTTTTTTGTTTATGAAGTGCCAATGATCTGGGCAACATATAAAGATGCGGGAGGTATTTGGCATGAGGATAGATTCAGGCCGCTTATGGTAACCATAGTCAATCTCGGTTTGAACTTGGCTACAGTGCATTTTTTCGGATTATACGGCGTAATTCTTTCAACAGTTGTCAGCTATTTATTTGTGGGCATGCCATGGATGATTCATAATATTTTTAAATGTCTGTTCCATTGCAGTCCAATGAAATATGTTACTAGGGTTCTTTACATTACGTTTGTCGTTGCGGTAGCGTGTGTGGCTTCTTATTTGATTTGCGCGTTAATTCCCTTGACTGGTATTCTTGAAATGATTGTTAGGGTCGTTGTAGTATTTATCGTAGCGAATACGATCTTATATCTCGGCTATATGCCAATAAAAGGCTTTGTAAACATGAAAAAATATGTTCTTAGAATTGCAAAGCGATACCTCAGAAAATCCTGTATAAATGCATGAAAGAAGGAAGAGGATATGAATATTCCTACAATTGAACTAAGCAATACCCAAAAAATTCCACTGATGGGTCTGGGAACATTCCCTATGAAGGGGTTCGAACTTGTTAAAGCAGTTATTACAGCAGAAAAAGTTGGGTATTCGCTATTTGATACATCGAGATCATATCACAATGAACGAGAACTCGGCATTGCATTAAAGTTTGGCAAACTTAAGCGCGATGATGTATTTGTGATAACTAAGATAAGTAACAGACAGCGAGAGACGGGAGATGTACGAGGAGCATTGCTGTCAAGTCTTAAGATGCTGCATCTGTCGCATGTTGATCTTTATCTTATGCATTGGCCTTACACTGAATATTATTTAAAAACATGGAAGGCTATGGAAGAACTTCAAAAGGAAGGACTTACTAAATCAATAGGCGTTTGTAATTGTCATGAACATCATTTAAAAGCCTTACTTGATATCGCGGACATTAAACCGGTCGTGAATGAAGTAGAATTACATCCTTTGCTCTCACAAGAACCCTTGGTGAATTACTGCAAAGAAAATGGAATCAGAATGAT
>CACYBS010000156.1 GCA_902772725.1 Erysipelothrix rhusiopathiae | reverse complement strand
TTTCTTCGCCTTTTTTCTTAACAACAATCTTTCTTGCCTGTCCTTCTTTAACGATTTCAGTAATCTTGTTCTTGATGTCTTCTAGTGCATCCTCAACCTCTCCGTTGTTCTGACCTCTTGTCGGGCCTGCGTTTTTGAGTGTAGCGATTGCGATATCAGCATCTCCATCACATGCTTCCAAAATTTCTTTTGCTTCCTGGTAAGAGCATCCTGTTGCTTCAATTACCTTATCAAGTGCTTCTAGTGTAAAATTCATTTTCTATTTCCTCCTTTTGGGTATTTCTTGAACGATACTTTTCTCTCTCAATTTGGTTCGCATTACATATATTCCAAAGTATGTTCAAGTCCATTTACGATTTCATAATATCACCTTTTGTGAAATTGTAAACAAATTTATATTTATATAATTCAAGTTTTTAGACTATTTTACTTAGGATGTTACATGTATTGCGACAAAAAATGCTGATGTTTTATGAAATAGGAGGATGGAATTCATCCACCCTCACTTTTAAGTATAAATACGACTATTAAAATACAAATGCTTTATCGTAAGCGGCATGCAGAGCTTCACGGATTTGTCCCGGTTTTTCACTGTCACCGATTAAGATAACACGATCAAAGGATTGTTCAAATTCCTCACGAAGGCTTCGATCGGAACGTACACCCATGGCAAGTACTACACCGTCGCAAGGAATGGATTTTGATTCACCCTGTGCGTCTTTGACTGTGATAGAGTCTTTTTGAACAGAAACCAATGTAGTTTCGGTCATAATCTTGGTACCTTGATCTGTTAATCTCTTTAAAAGAAGGGCTTTCGCGCTGGCATATAAGGTTGTTCCGACATCTTTAGCCATTTCAATGATAGTTACATCGTTATCAGCACATAAAGTTTCAGCCGTTTCGAGTCCGGTCACACCGCCTCCGACTACGATAATATTCTTGCCCTTATATTCAATCTGATTTGTGAGAACGTCTGTGCTTGTAACAGCGTTTTCAATGCCTTCCAATTGTGGAACGATTGGAGTTCCACCTGTTGCCATAAAGATACCAACCGGTAAAAGCTTAGAAACTTCTGCAACGGTAGCCGGTGTATTTAAACGAACTTCTACATTGAGTTCCTTTAATTCTTCTGTCATTGTATCGATGAACTCACCCAGAAGTTCTTTATGAGGAGGAACAGCAGCCAGATTAGCAGTTCCGCCAAGCTTAGAATCTTTTTCAAAGATAACCGGTTTGAAGCCGCGCTTTGCCAAAACGATAGCTGCCTGCATACCGGCAGGACCGCCGCCAATCACAACAACACGTCTTCCATCGCCGTCTTTTTTCATTGTTTCATCATTGAAGTGCAATTCTCTTCCAAGTACCGGGTTGATTGTACACTCTAAAGGTCTTAAAGCATTTAAAACACGGAAGCATTCCATACAGCTTATACATTTACGAATTAACTCTTCTTTTCTTGCTTTAGCTTTATTGCCCCATTCCGGATCTGCTAAGTGTCCGCGGGCGATACCGATAAAGTCACATACGTCTTCTTCCAAAAGCTTTTCCGCAACGTCAGGATGCTTAATATTATTTACGGCAATAACCGGAATGGAAACATTGGCTTTGATCGTCTTGGCCAGGTGTTTTTTCCAGCCTTCCTGCAATCCCTGCGGTTCAATAATTGTATAACCGGATTCATACGTACCGCAGCTGACATTCAGACAAGTTACGCCGAGCTTTTCTAAGTAGACAGCCATTTGTACAGCTTCTTCCAGTTTGATTCCGTCTTCGATAAAATCATCGCCGTTCATACGAACGGAAATAGGATATTTCGGACCGCACAACATTTGAATTCCCTTGATAATTTCAGTCACAAAGCGCATGCGTCCCATAAAGTCTCCGCCGTACTTATCGGTACGTTTATTTGTGTGCGGGGACATAAACTGGTTAACCAGATAACCGTGTGCAGCATGGATTTCAACACCATCAATACCTGCAATCTGACAATATACAGCCCCTGTCACAAATTTTTTGACAAGTGCTTCTACTTCTTCTGTCGTTAATGCGCGAGGTTTATCACCGATGGTTTTACATGTGACATCACTTGCGGATACCGGAGCTAATCCGTTTAACAGGCGGGCAGGTGTTTGATTGCCCGGATGATGAAGCTGAACAAATATTTTTGAATCATACGCATGCACTGCTTCGGCAAGACGAACCAGGCTTGGAATATTCTCCTTTTTTGTGACGGAAAGCTGGCATGGTGTACCAATACCGGTTTCATCATCTACACGGGTGATTTCTGTGATAATTAAAGCACAGCCACCTTTTGCACGTTCCTGGTAGTAGCGAATCATTTCATCAGATGCGATGCCTGTTTCACTGGCAAAGGAACAACCCATTGCCGGCATCACAATGCGGTTTTTGAGTTCGAGGTTGCCAATCATACCTCTTTGAAATAGTTTTCGAGTCATATTATCCTCCGTATTTATTTATCCTATATTCATTATCGCATAATAGTATTTTTATAACCATGGATGTATTTAATTTTATGAAATATTTTTTGCAGATAATTATATAGGAATACGAACATTAAAAAAGTATAATAATGGAAGGAAGAGAATAGAGATTATGATGAAAAAAATAATAACGTTAATATGCGCTTTGTCTGCAGTTTTTATCCTGGCGGGCTGCGGACGCTTTACCGATCTTTTTGGTCCGGGAGAAACATGGACCGTATTGATGTATTTAAACGGTTCGGATTTGGAATCTAAATTTGGAGCGGCTACATATAATTTGAATGAAATATCCCAGGTCAAGACAAGAGAAAATGTGAATTTTATTATTGAAACAGGAGGAACATCTACCTGGCACAGTGACCAGCTGGGTGTTGATATTGCCGAAGATAAAATTCAAAGATATGTATATACCGATGATGGATTTCAACTCTTAAGTGAGAAAAAGAA
>CACYBS010000155.1 GCA_902772725.1 Erysipelothrix rhusiopathiae | reverse complement strand
TTAGAATAGCATATAAACAAAAAATCTGCGCAAGCTAGATGAGCCGTACGCTCTCAACTAACTTACACAGATAAATTTACACTCTCATTCCTGCAGTCTGCCGGTTATCTTTCTGATCAACTGTCAACATTTTGTCCTTGACTTTGGGACCAGTTTATTCGAGCCTTAAGGTGTTAATCTAAATAGGCGATCAATGTGGAGCGGATAGCGCCGGTTTCGGCAATCATTTCCTTAAACATTGTTTCAATTAATTCACCGATTCCCACTTCATATAAATCACTTCCAAAGATGTTCTTATTGGAAAGAATCGGTCTTAACTGGTCTTTGAATGATTCTGTATCCCCTATCTGAATTGTTTTCAACATTTCCTGAATTTCATCATTCATCGGATCCGGTGATAATTCAAATGGTTTTCCTTCATCATCGATTGCCAGCATATAGCGAAGCCATCCCGCAATCGCAAGCGGAATACCAACTAATTTTTTGGCATCTCCATAACGAGATACATATTCCTTGATGGTCTCACCATAACGGATGCCCACCATCTGCGAAGTATCTACCGCAATTCTTTGCGGTGTATCTCCTAAATACGGATTTGGGAATCTTTCATTGATACACTCATCGATGAATGCCTCCGGAGATAAGATCTTTGGATCTTTAACCACATGCATTCCTTCTACCTTTCCGACAAGATTTGCCAGGGCGGAAAGCTCAGGATCAGACATTTCATCGGAGAATAGCGTATAGCCAAGTGCACAGCCAAGCGGTGCCAATGCGGTATGAATCGGATTCAAACATACGGTGACTTTCATTCTTTCCGAAGCGTTGACCGTATCTCTGTCTGCCATATAAACACCGGCTTTTTCAAGCGGTGGACGGCCGTTAGGGAAACTGTCTTCGATCACGAGATACTGTGGATTTTCTCCGTTCACAAATGGAGCAATATAGGTCTTTTTATCCGTAATCACAATATCCATATCTTCCACGCCATCTTTCTGTAACATTTCCTGCACCTGTAAAGATGGACGCGGAACAATCTTATCGATCATAGACCATGGGAACGAAACCATTTCCGGATTGTTGACATACTCAAGGAATTCTTTGGATACAAGACCACTCTTTTCCCATGTAGATACAACATCCAATACCGATTCTCTGAATTTCTTACCGTTTTGAGAAACATTGTCTACCGAAACAAGAGCTATCGGAGATTTACCTGCCTTAAAGCGTTCATATAACATGGCAGAAGTAATCGTTACCGCATGATGCAGCTCTTCAGCTTCCGGGCCGTTTTTCAGGTCTTCTTCTACAGCCGGAAAATACTTTCCGTCCGCATTTTTTAAATTATATCCCTTTTCGGTGATCGTATACGTCACCAGCTGTAAGGATTTCGAACAGAAGATTTCCTTTAAACGGGTGGTTTGCGTTTTGGCGTTTACTGCCTCACACAGAGATCCGTTTATTCTTTTACCGACTGTTCCATCGGAATACAAGGTAATCGCAAGAGCCAGATTATCATAAGGTTTATAAATCTTGTCTACGACTTCGTAATCAAAGGTTTCAATGCAGGTTAAACCGGTATCCATCAATCCTTCATCAAGAAGCTGATCGGCAATTTCCCCGATAAAGATACGGAAAATATTTCCAATCCCAAAATGAGCCCAGCGCGGTGATTCAATTGTCCTGCTTCGAACCTTTTCAACATCGTATTTCGGTAATTCAATACCCGCCTCTTTCCAGGCATTTGTATCCTTTAATCCTTCTAATGTTAATTTCATATTAAATTTCCTTTCCTGTTAAATCCCATACAACAATATCTTCATAGGGATTGGTTTTTGAAATCGCGATTTTTGTGACCATCCCTGTGAAATCGTGAAATAAAGCAATGTTGTTTAGAAAATAAGATTGAATCTGGTCTTTTGTACATTTTGAAGCCATTGTGACATGGGGAATCCATCCCCATACACGATATTTCAAAGAAATCTTGACATCCGGAATTCTATTTAATGATTCATGTACTGACTTTGAAATCTCATGAAGATATTCATTCAATAATACATAAATCACAACATTATCTTTTCCAAGAATTCCCTGTGAAACAAAATGAACTTCGCTTGAAAAAAAACCTTCCAATGAGAAATAGGCTTTAATATCTTTCACATCGGTATCAAAAGATGCCACAGTAATATGATTCGGTACATCTCGTGATGGATCTTTCCATTGATTCAAAATTTCATTTGTCTTTTCATCAAAATATAATGAGACCAAATACATATCTATATTATAAAAAAAGACTCTGTAAATGAACAGAGTCAAGATTTTTATTCTTCGGAATCGGCTACCTTATCAAATCGCTTATGCATGAAGAATACCACTGAGAACATCAGGATAATTCCGATTGCGAGCGATAATACGGCATTCTTTACAAGAGCAGCTACAAGATATGTCACAAAGCTGACAATGGCACATGTAAGTGCATAAGGTAACTGTGTAGATACGTGGTTGATATGGTCACATTGTGCACCGGCACTGGACATGATCGTTGTATCGGAAATCGGCGAACAATGGTCACCGCATACTGCTCCAGCCATGCAGGCAGAAACACAGATGATACCCATAGGATCAGCAGCTGAGATTGGGAATACTTTTAAAGTAATCGGAATCAAGATACCGAATGTTCCCCATGAAGTACCGGTTGCGAAAGATAAACCACAGGCAATAATGAAGATAATAGCCGGTAATAAGGATAAGAAAGAACCCTTAGAAGCATCTACTAAAGAAGCTACATATTCAGCAGCACCTAAAGAGTCTGTCATTCCCTTTAAGGTCCATGCCAAAGCTAAGATTGTGATGGCAGGAACCATTGCCTTAAAGCCTTCGGTAATGCAGTCCATGCAGTCTTTGAACGGGAGAACTCTGCGAACAAGGTAGAAAATCAAAGTAATCGCAAGCGATACAAATGATCCAAATACCAAGCCGACAGAAGCATCACTGTTTGCGAATGCATCCACAAAAGAAGTTCCTTCAAAGAATCCACCGGTATAGATCATACCGATTACACAGCAGATAATTAACATGATGATTGGAAGAACCAAATCAATAACCTTACCATTGCCTTTTACAACTTCCTGATCAGATTCTTCATGAATCATACCGGAAGTGAAGAGATCGCCTTTCATGGCGTTGGCTTCATGTTTAGCCATAGGACCGAAATCAATCTTCAACAATACCATAGATACCATCATAACAATAGTAAGTAACGCATAATAGTTATATGGAATTGCCTGAATAAATAACATTAAACCATTGGTTCCTTTCGGAGCAAAGCCGGATACAGCTGCTGCCCATGAAGAAATCGGTGCAATGATACATACCGGTGCAGCTGTCGCATCGATCAAATATGCCAGTTTTGCACGTGATACCTGATGACGGTCAGTAACCGGACGCATAACGCTTCCTACTGTTAAACAGTTAAAATAGTCATCGATAAAGATCAAGCATCCAAGTAAAATTGTTGCCAACTGTGCAGTAATACGGCTTTTAACACGTTTGGAAGCCCACTTACCAAAGGCAGCAGAACCGCCGGCCTTATTCATCAAGGCAACGATAATACCAAGGAATACCAGGAATAATAAGATACCCACATTATAGGCATCTGAAAGCTGGGCAATTAAACCGTCCTGGAAAATATGGTTTAATGCACCTACAGGATTAAAGTTAGCGAAGAATAATCCACCAACGATAATACCAATGAATAAAGAGCTATAAACTTCCTTTGTGATCAAAGCCAACACAATCGCAATGATTGGCGGAACTAAAGCCCAAAATGTTGCGTACATCTTTTTATCTCTCCCTCCGTACACTAAATGATAGTATCTATGAAAAATATTACGAGATTCTACAAAAAATATCAAGTATCCTAAAGTTTTTCATAATGTGAACTCTGTTTTTCTTTCAAAACCTTGAAACAAATGAAAAGACAGAGCTCTATGACTCTGCCTGTTCATCTGTTTCTTCTGAATTATCCAGATTTAATCCAAGTTCTTCAATCCATTTCTCGTGTTCCTCATACGTTTTAGAGAAATGCATCTTGCCATCCTTCTTGTGGTAGATATCCGCAACAAAATAGAGATAGTCATTTTTCTCCGGTTCCAGCACGGCTTCAATAGCCTCTTTACCCGGATTTAATATCGGACCGATCGGCAGTCCGGTATGTAGATAAGTATTATACGGTGAATCGATTTCCGCATTGGTTTCACAATCCTCAGCACTTTCAAATTCATCATATAACGCATAACATACGGTAACACTTGATCCTAAGCGCATACCTTTATCCATACGGTTATAGAATACACCGGCCACTGTTTTCATTTCATCGGCACTGCCGGATTCAAATTGAACAATGCTGGCAAAGGTGATGATTTCATGAAGGCTCATATCCGACTTTTCTATTTCATCTTTATATTGGTCATAGACAACTTTGAACTGATCTAAGAAAGTTCGGGTAATGGTATCCAAGTCGGCATTTTTATCAAATTGGTAGGTATTCGGGAATAAATATCCTTCCAGTTTTACGTTGTATTCTTTGTTGTTAAGAACTTTCACATCTAAGAATTCATAGTCTTTGGCCAACTCTTTGATATAATCAATATCATTCCATTTTTCTATAATTTCTTCTTTGGTGTAATCAAAATTCTCTGCCAGGATTTCCGCAATCTCCTTAGCCCACTTACCTTCCGGGAAAGTAAGGGTAACCGTTTCAGCTTTAGCGTTGGATTGATTGGAAATAAACTCTAAAATTTCGGAAGTGCTCATCGTATCCTTGAGTTCGAAATATCCGGCATAATATTTACCGGTTCCAAAGAATTTAGAATAATACTTGGTCACAAACGCGGATTTAATAAAACCTTCCTTTTCCAAATGTTCCAGAACGCTGTCAAAGCTTTCCCCTTCCTCAATCACAAAGGTATCGCTCTTCCCTTTTGCGACCGGAGATAAATCAGACTGTACTTTAAGGAAACCGATAAGCATAGCAACGATAATCCCCAGAATGATCCATTTCGTTTTTTTGTTTTTATTAAAATTCTGCATAATATTCCTCTTTAATCAGATGAACTCATTGTATTCAAAAATTAAATTAGATGCAAATAATATGTATCAATAGTTATTTTTTTCCCCTTCCAAATAGATATCTCTTAAATATTGAATGTCTTTTTCATCTAAACCGTATTCCTTAAACAAAAAATGTTCATAGGTATCATAGCGTTCTAAAATTTCCGCCAATAACATATGTACCGATTCAGGAATCACACCTTCTATTGCCAAAATAGCCTGGCGGACATTGGAGCTGAGTTTACTGACAAATTTAAAATCTTCCATACGGTCATCAATAAACGGTTTTCGCTGTTCATTGGTTAAAAGATAATCATGGATGATCTGTGTTTCCGGAACACCCAAAGCCAATAGGATTAATATAGCCCCGATTCCGGTGCGGTCTTTTCCCTGGGAACAATGAATTAAAAGCGGTGTCTTCTGTTCTTTTAATATGTTAAACATGGTTTTATATGCTTCATTGGAGTAAACCAAAGAAGATAAAATACTGGAAATAACAGTAGAGATCGCATTGCCATGCTGGTCTTCATCCACCAGCATACTGAAAAATTCCTTCGGTGAATAATTCAAATCTTCTCCGAAATTTTCAAAAGCTGCACATACATGAATATTATTTGTACCTTCAATGTCAGGATCCGGTAACTTATCGGCCTTCTTTTTTGAGCGGAAATCGATAATCGTTTGAATATTTAATGCTTCTATTTCAGCAAGTTCTTCCTCGTTAAATAAGCCTAAAGCTGCACTGCGGTAAAAGGTATTCTTTTTCACGGTTCGTCCATCTACAGAACGATATCCTCCGAAATCTCTGAAATTCATTTCTTCTCGAATATTTAGTTCTTTGTCCATATTCGTCATCCTTTTCTATACTGTTATATATACATTAAAAATGTACCATACCAATTAAGAAAGTGTATAATCTTTTTAAAGGATAGGAAGGATAGTGCTTATGAAATTCTTATTTGCATCGGACTCCTTCAAAGGAAGTCTTACCAGTGAACAGACAATTGAATTGCTCGCAAGAGCCGCAAATGATGTATTTGATGATGTGACCTATGAAGGTGTTTGGGTAGCAGATGGCGGTGAAGGTACTACCGAAGCTGTGATCCATGCTGATAATGGCGAAAAGATATATACCAATGTTCATGGACCTTTAATGGAAGATGAAACTGCATTCTTTGGCGTAACCGGTGACAAGGCTATACTGGAGATGGCAGCTGCCTCCGGTTTACCGATGGTTCCAAAAGAAAAAAGAAATCCGTTATATACTACAACTTACGGCACGGGAGAATTAATTCTGGCGGCGATTGATAAAGGATATCGAGATATTACAATTGCCTTAGGCGGAAGTGCGACAAATGATGGCGGAATCGGCTGTCTTAAAGCTTTAGGTGTAGAGTTCTACGACAAAGACAACAAATCTTTAGATGGTAAAGGTGAAGATTTAATCCGCATCTCACATATCGATACATCCAATATGGATAAAAGATTACAGGAGTGCACATTTACAATTATGTCAGATGTAACCAATCCTCTATGCGGAAAAGATGGGGCTACCTATACCTTTGGACCGCAGAAAGGTGCAACGGATGAAATATTAGAACAGTTGGAAGCCGGTATGTGTAACTATCGAGATATCATTAAAGAACAATTCGGCATTGATTGCGATACGATACCGGGTACCGGTGCAGCCGGTGGTTTAGGTGCAGCTTTAACCGTATTCCTTCATGCATCCATTAAATCCGGGATCCAGGCTGTTTTGGATTTAATCAATTTTGATGCCCGCTTAGAAGGCGTTGATCTGGTAGTAACCGGTGAAGGACGCACCGATTGGCAAAGCTGTTTCGGAAAGGTTATGCAGGGTGTTGGACTGCGTGCAAAAAAAGCCGGAATTCCGGCCGTAGGTCTTTGCGGTTCCTTAGGAAAAGGCGCGGAGCAGATCTTTGATCATGGCATTACATCTTTGATCACAACCGTAAATGCGCCAATGTCACTTGATGAAGCGATGGAAAATGCAGAAAACTTATATTATCTGGCAGCGGTTAGAATGTTTAGAATGATTCAAGCCGGTATGCAGATTCAGGCAAACAAAAATTGAGGCTAAACCTCAATTTTTATTTTGCGTGTTTTGCGTATTCAAATCTAAGTACGGCTACCGCGAAAATAATAAAATATCCAATCAAGGAAGATACCGGCGGTAATTCTGCGAAAAACAGAAAGCCCCATAATGCCGAAAACAATACCGATGTATAGTCATATACCGAAATATCTTTGGCAGGTGCAAATTTATAGGCTGTTGTAATCGCAAACTGCCCGGCAGCTGCGGCAAGGCCGGCACCTAATAGTACGATAATCTGTTGAATGCTCATAGGATGAAAATCCAATATCATAAACGGTAAGGTCACAAGACATGAAAATAAAGAAAATGCCAGAACAATCACCGGTGTCTTGACTCCGTTATTAGTAAGTTTTCTTACAAAGGTATAGGCTATACCTGCCCCACACCCTCCTAAAAGACCGATAAATGCAGGAAATAAAGTAAAATCTCCGGTCGGACGTACAATAAAGATGGCACCGATAAAAGCCAGTAATACCGTTAATAAATCGAATCTGGATGGTTTTTCCTTTAAAATCGGAATTGATGCCAGTATTACAAAAAATGGAGACAGTTTATTTAAAATATTGGCATCGGCCAGATTTAAATGGTCAACGGCATAAAAATTGGCGATCAGCCCAATGGTTCCAAATGTACATCTTAAAAACAGATCTGTCCATTGATTGCGCGGTACGTAGATCTTTTCGTGGTTTTTCTGAAGCATAAATAAGGCAACCAGAAATGCGATAAAGTTTCGAAAAAAAGCTTTCTGCATCGTTGGGAGATCTCCGGACAGCCGCACAAAGAATGCCATAATAGAAAAGCTGAATGCGGATAATATAATACAGATAATCCCTTTTGTCGTATTGTTTGATTTCATTTGAGACTCCAATCAAAATATAAAACTCCTTATTAAGGAGCTTTATTGTCTATTCTTCAATTCTTCTTCTACCTTAGCACGAATCGATGCCAACAATTCATCATTTAGAGTTTCCTGATTCATTTCTGCAGCCACCTTGGAGACGATGGTATCAACCAGAGCGGAACTAACAGTCAGTGGTTCTCTTTCCGGTTTTGGCTCAGCCTTTTCTTCAACCGGTTCTTCTTCAGTCATCGTATCTTCTTCGAAAATCACATCTTCGTCGAAATCGTAGTTATTTGGATTATCCATCATATCATTTAACATTTCTTTTTCGATGACACGGTTCGCTCTCTGGTTAGATGATAACATCTGCTGGTATTGATATGGCTGAGCTTTGATGACCTGTACATATTCAGGACCCAGTGTTTGAGCATATTCCATCAAACTGTTATGATCGACAATATTGTTTTTTTCGATATATGCCATCAATTCTTTATTCATTTCATAAGCACTTTTTTTCTTCTTTTTATTTTTCCCAAAAAACATTTTTAACACCTCGTTTAATTGACATAAAACAATTATAAACTAGAAAGAAATATAAAAAAAGCTATTGCGTTTAAAAAAATTGGGTGTTATAATAATCAAGCGTTAAGCAATGGACCCCTAGCTCAGTTGGTAGAGCAACTGACTCTTAATCAGTGGGTCTAGGGTTCGAGTCCCTAGGGGTCCACCATTGAATACAAAGTCCTTTATATAAGGGCTTTTTTATTTTTCTATGCGCCATAAATGCGCCAATTATACCTAAATAAAAACCGTCCGAATTGAACGGTCAAATAAAAAAACTGCTTCAACAGCAGTTTCTATCGCATTGGTTTTGGGATTGTAAAACATCCATCCTTGTATTCCGTACAATATACTTCACAATTACCGATATACTTTGACCAATAACTTCCCTTTGAGTCCGGTGTTAGATATTCTAATAACCCTTTCATGGCAATCGCATGAGTGGAAACCAAAATATTCTTATCACTTCTACAAAGATCTTCTAAGAACATTCCTGCCCTTTGTACTACGCTATCTAACGGCTCCATTCCTTTTGGTGCCGGATTGTGTACAAAATCTTTAAAGAAAGTCATAACCTCGGGTGCAGGATGCGTTAAATCCATTCCTTCATAAGGACCATAATCCATTTCAATCAATCGATCATCCACGACTATGTTTTGAAAAGGAGATATGATTTTGGCGGTTTGAATAGCTCGTGTTAACGGGCTGGAATAGATCTTTTCAAAATGGATTTCTTCCATTGCTTTTGATGCTTCTCTAGCCTGTTCCATTCCCTTTTCATTTAAAGGATAATTGCTGTGTCCCTGAAGCACTTTGCGGTTATTTAAATCCGTCTGGCCATGGCGAATTATGTAGATCACATAGCCCCCTGTACGGCTGCTGCCAGATGACCTGCTGAATCAAATACACCGGCAGAAATTACAGTTGGATCTCCCTTGATAAATGGTCTTAATTTATCGGCTGTCTTTCCTAAATTACTGCCGCCGGAGGTCGCAAAAAGAATGATCTTTTTACCTGTCCAGTCATAATCCTTACAGAATGTCTGGATGATATTCGGTGCCCCATAATACCAAATCGGAAAGCCTAAACAAATCGTATCATATTGATCAAAATTGGAAACCGTTCCTAAATAAGGAACATCTTTTTTACCGATTTTCTCTTTGTTGCAGCGGGCTAACGGACTTTTCCAATTGATATCGGCTGCTGTATAAGGTTCAACCGGTTTAATTTCAAAACAATCGGCATGAATGGCATCTACCAAATGTTTTGCCAAACGTGCTGTAGTGCCTTCTGCACTAAAATATGCGACTAAAGTTTTCATATATAAATCCTTTCTGAAACTTTTAATTTAAGCTATTTTTAGATATTCAATATGTTGATAATGGGTATCATTCTCTTCGATATCCGATAATACGATTCGTTTATACTTGTCTTTATCAAACTCCGGAAAGAACACATCGGCATCATAAGATGCATCAATTTCTGTCAACAATAATCTTTCACAATACGGTAAAAGCTGTCTATAAATAGCTGCCCCGCCGATCACGAAGATTTCTTCTTCACTTTCTTGATATGCTTGTAAGAAATCTTCAATTGAAGAGAAAATCTCTACTTCTTCGGGAAGAGTTGGATTGGACCTAGATATCACAATATGATGTCTTCCGGGTAATAAGCCGGGAAGCGATTCAAAGGTCTTCCTTCCCATTACGATGGTATGCCCTTTTGTCATGGTACGGAAAAACTTTAAATCTTGAGGCAGATGCCAAATCAATTGATTGTCTTTTCCTAACTCACGATTTTTTCCGATAGCCGCAATACATGTCAACATAATTCACCTATTGTGCCAGTGGGAAAAGAATCTTTCCCATATGTTTATAATTGATAAGTTTAATATCTTTTAATTCACTGCTGTTATCAAAATCATAGAAATCCTTTACATCCGGATTTAGCCAAAGTTCCGGTGCCGGCAGCGAACCTTTTTCCTTGAAGCGGGCAAGCTGTTCTTTTACACCATCTACCTGGTTGACATAGATGTGGGCATCCTTGATCGACCAGTCGATTGTTCCGGCTTCAAGTCCTGTCACATGCGCAATCATCTTTAATAAAACCGCATATTGGGTCACATTAAACGGTAATCCTAAAGGCACATCACAGCTTCTTTGGTGAACCCAGATGTTGAGCTTACCATCGGTAATATCCCATTCACTGGACCAGACACAGCTTGGAAGGACAGCTGTATCTAAATAATCATCCTGCCAAAGCGAGATTACACGGCGTCGATCTTCCGGCTGATTGACAATGGAATCAATCAATTTATCGATCAAGCCAAATCGCTTTACGATATATCCATAAGCTGTACCAATCGTATGAGCATAGGAAGAATCAAAGTGTTTTAAAACTTTCCCGGTTTTCTCATCCTTCCAGTCTCCGTGTTCATCGATTTCCCAAAGGTCCCAAATATGAACATTACGATCCTGCAGCCAGCGTACATCATTCGATTGTTCCTGATAAATCCACAACATCTCTAAAACTGCCTGGCGGATAAATAACTGCTTTGTCGTAAGAATCGGAAATTCTTTCGATAAATCCAATTGAAAATGCGCACTTGGAATCTTAATGGTATCAACACCGGTTCGATTATGAACCTGCTTCCCATTGGTTAATATGTTTTCGCATAAATCGCAATATAATTCATCCCATCTAGTCATCTTCATTCTCCTGTATTAAATCATTAATATATTTGGCAAACGCATCTTCATCCCCGGTAAACGGGTATACTACATCCGCTACAGCCTTCACATCATCGGTACCATCACTTAAACAGACACCGATACCCGCCATCTTTAATAAACGGATATCCGATGACGCATTACCAATCGCAATTGTTTCTTTTAAGTCAATTTTGTATTTCTTACAGATGCGGTCAAAGGCATAACCTTTATTGACCCTCGGATTCATAAATTCAAATAAATTTAAATCTGCCATTGAGCCGGCGCACTCATCATCATAGTAATGTTTCGCTCTTTCTAAGACTCTTGGCATATTATTGGGCTCACAATACAACATGAGCTTATTGACATCATAGTGCTTTAAAAACTCTGTTAAACTGGTTTCTACCTCTGTCTCACCAAATTTCTGGGCATGTTTACGGGTTCGATACGTTGATTTACTGATATAGCGGGTCTTACCCATCTGTACATAGAAATACGCACCTAAGTCCGAGAAAAAGTGCATGGCCTTGGTAGCCGCCTTACCGGATAACAGATGATAAAATTCTCTGGTATCGCTGTGGGCATCGTATACGACACCACCATTCATACCGATAATAAAATCAATATAAGACACAAGTCCAAAGCTTTGCAGCATTTCATAGATGGTAGGAACCGGACGACTCGATGTGATGGCGATGCCGATATCATTTTTCTTTAAAGTTAAAATCGCATTACGGTTGACTCTTGAGATATTTAAATTGTCATCGAGTAATGCGCCTTCCAGAGATACCACAATCAATTTATAGGGTATCATTCTTATCCCTCCATCCATTTCAGGCTAGACATTATATTGATAAAATGCGAAATACGCTTTAAAAGCTTCGTAAATATCTGCTTTAGAAGATACTTCAAATGGGGCATGCATATTCAACAAAGGTACACCGGCATCGACAACCTGCATACCGTAATTGGCTAAGATATAGGCAATCGTTCCGCCGCCTCCTGCATCCACAGCACCTAGTTCAGTCGACTGCCAGATCACATTTCCTTCATCCATCACACTTCTAAGTGAGGCAAGGTATTCGGCATTGGCATCATTAGCCCCGGCTTTACCGCTGGCACCGGAATACTTCATA
>CACYBS010000154.1 GCA_902772725.1 Erysipelothrix rhusiopathiae | reverse complement strand
GAGTCAACCATGAAAGCCACGATTAAGCGAGAGCAATGCCAAACTCGTTTGAACATTGCCGAGCGTGAGTGGGTTCGACCGAAGGTCAAGGTACAGCGACATGAGTCACTTGGCATCTACATCTTTGCCAAGCAAGAACGGAGCGCAAGAATACAAAGGGTCAAGGAAAAGACCGCCACGACGGACGGCCTGTAATATTTAATAATGTATAGGGCGAAAACAGAGAACTGCCTGATTGCGTTGCGAAAGTTGCCTAATCTCCCATAAAGATTAGGCAACTTTCGATTTGAATGATGGTATAACAGGAATAGCCGTAAAGGATGGCTATTTGATGTTACTTTAATAACACTTTCTTGGCACTTCCATCGCTCATCTTTATGATTATAATGCCTTTAGAATTTGAAGATAGATGTTGGCCATTGATTGAGTATCTTCCAATAATTGTGCTTTCATTATTAGAATTTACTGCAATACCAGTGTCTTCTTCGGGAATTCCAACAATTGTCCCAAAATAGCACCACGGAACTGTCTCTTGATACGAACTTACTAAAGATTCTGGTACATGTAATGTTGCATATTCAATGTATGACCCATAAAAGACATACCAAGACCAATCGTCTTTGTTTGAAGACAGTTCATCAATATTGATGATTTTTCCTGCGTGGCAGTAAAAATCAGATAATTCGTTGCAACCAGAAAAAGCACAAGGTCCAATACTTGACATGTTTCTCCCTAATGTGACAGTCTTTAAATATTTACAACCCTTGAAAGCATGATCTCCAATTTCTGTAACACCATTAGGTAAAACTATGGATTTTAAACCGCTATTATAAAAGGCCATTCCTTCTATTTTTTCAATCTTGTCAGGAATTGATATAGAGGAAAGACTGGAGCATCCATAAAACATTCCATTTGGAATTGTCTTAATATTATCTGAAAGTATAACTGATTCAAGTTTACTGCATCCATAAAACATCCCTCCAGGATTATAACCAAAAAAATAAGTTAATGTATTAGGAAATTCTATAGAGGTTAAACTTGAGCAATTTCTAAAAGCGTCTTTTCCCAAACCCTTTAAAGCTGTAGACATTTTTACACTATTCAAATCTCGGCATTCATCAAATGCACTTTCTCCTATGGTTTCCACGGTGTTTGGAATAATTATTGAAGTCAACTTGGTACAGCTATGAAACGCATCATTTCCGATGCTTGTGATTCCCTCTGGAAGATTGACAGTAGTTAGTGCCATACAGTTTCTAAAAACAGACCCTTCAATCGTTGTTATCCCAGTAGGAATATTTATGGATTTAAGTTTATAGCAACTCATAAAAGCACATTTATCCATAGAAGTAATACTATTGGGAAGAACTGCAGAAACCAAATTCGAGCAATTCATGAAAGTTTCATATCCAATAGATGTAACTCCGTCAGGTATCTCCACGGCAGTTAGGTCACTGCATGCGTAGAATGCAAGGTCGCTAATCGCAATGACAGAGTAACTTTTCCCTTCATAGCTAATTGCTCCTGGAATTTTTATTTGGCCTGAATATTTTTTCGTGCCACTTGTAACAATTGCAGTGTTACTTTTCAACTGATAGTAAATGCCGTCTATTTCAATAACGTCAGCATCTACGACTAATGGACTTATCGCCATTAACAAAATAAAGAATGCCTTTTTCATACGTTTTCTTAATTAATAGTTCAATGATATTTTATGCATCACTACTATTCTGCGACTAATGCTCTTATCTTCGACAGAGTTGGAAATCTGGTCTGAGAAATCTCCAGATCTTCTTTTTACTGAGTAGCATTGTCTTCCACTATATTCAGTAGAAGTCCAATATGGAGTATAATATTCTCTATAATTATAGTATGTGCCAGGTACAATGGATCCATAATATATTTCGTTGCAAGCAGGTATATACCATCCAGATTCTCCACCAACATTTAATTCGTTACACTTGGCAAACACAGGATATAATTTTTCCCATTCCGGAATTCTCATGATATTTTCCATATTAGCCATTCCATCATCCTTATTATTTGCATATGTTAATTCATTTTCTGTTGACCAAACAGCCTCCACACCTAAGTCCCTGGATATTTTTCCTTCCCCTCTACCCAAATAGCAGATGATACCCGATAAACCATTTTCATTATAAGTATCTCCAAGGGTAAATTTACATTGCTTGACAACTATAGTTTCTTTATAGCCATTAAATCTTATTGTTGTAAATCGATTAATTGAAGAATTGTCTACCCTTATTACAAGACTACCATATCTACTACTTGAAGCATTATAAACGACTGAGCACCATGAGTCATCAGATGATATTGTGACATTGGGTAAAGTAGTATTAATAGATATGGTTTTGTTGACTGCATTCTTATCAAAATATAGTTCATCGTCACTATCACTACTACCTATTGCAATCCGATTTGCTGTCTGTGTAACTTTGATGTTTTTAGAAAGTGATCCTTTCTTTGCCTTGATATTGACAGTAGTACTTCTGTTTTCTTCTGTTGGATTTGATACTGCTGAGAAATTAATCGTTCCTCTTGAAATCGTTGGCGTACACCATGATGCCTTACTCGATACTTCAAGATTAGCATCAACGACGTTGGAGGTAAACGTTATAGACCCTGTGTTTGTTTCCTCAGTTCCTGTTAGAGAAATCGTTTCTTCTTGCAGTTTTATGTAACCGGCTTCTTGTTTAACGACAAGAATATCTTTTCTATTTCCGCTTAAATCCGAAATGGTCACATTTGCCGTTCTTGCTTTTTCTGTTGGGTTTTCATCACAAGCCAATGAAACAGTTTGGGCACTTGTCAAGGATGGAACACACCATTCAGCGTTACTACTAATTGTCATCTCATCTTTAGAGAAATCAGAAGCAACAGAGACCGTTTTATTAGATGTTGTAGCAGGGACGGTGATTTCATCATCTGCAAACTTAATTCCTCCTGAAGTCTGAGTCACTTTTATTTCTGCTGAAGCTGTGCTCTTATTGGAATAGAGAGTGACAATAGCATTTCGCTCCAAACCTGTGGCATTATTCTCTACAGATATTTTGATAGCGTTTTGGTTTAATGTGGCCTTACACCATGTCTCGCTTGATCTTACATTTAGTTCTTCTGTTTTGATTGACGATGTGAAAGTACATTGTCCATTTGAGGCTGCTTTATTAAAATTCACCTCGCCCCTGTCTGTTCTAATATAAGCACCATCTTGTTTGACGGATAATGTTTGTGATTTTTGACTTCCCTTGACAAAAATACTTATTTTCCCAGTCCTTTGGGTTTCATTGTAATTAGTTGTTGCTGTCAACCGAATATAATATGAGCTTGCATCACCAGAATTTGATCCTGCACGAGTAGTATTTTGTTCTTGGTCACCAATGAAGCGAATACTTGAGGCTCTTGCCTGCATACCTCTGGTTCCATTCACAATTTCCGCCTTCAGCCAGTCATTACTATTGCTTATTTCCAAATTATCAAGAGTATAATTTGTGGTTATTCCAACATTGAATGTCTGTTCAGCCCCAGAAATGTTAGTTT
>CACYBS010000153.1 GCA_902772725.1 Erysipelothrix rhusiopathiae | reverse complement strand
GCGTTGGAAGAAGGGATGATCAGCCGGTACTCGATCCGAAACGACCACGATGGAGAACTGATGACAGAGGCGCTGCACTTCATCTTCCTGGAACTAGGGCGGTTAGGCCTGAGGAAGAGGGACTTTGCGAAGTGCATGACACCGCTTCAGAAGATGGCATATTCGTTGAAATATATGCACGAGCTTGGCGCTGCTCCAGCAGGGTTCGATGATGAGTTTCAACGGATGCTTTACAAGGCCAGCGAGCTGGCCGGAATGACACAAGAACAACGAAGACAATACGATAGAGCCATGACAACAAAGATTGACATAATTGCCCAGCAGGATTACGCCCGTGAGGAAGGCCTTGCAGAAGGGCTCAAAAGAGGCCAAAGACAAGGCCGCCAGGAAGGTCGCGCAGAAGGTGCAGAGCTCAAGTCTGAGGAGATTGCACGAAAGATGATTGATTCGAACATTCCATATGAAACCATTAGATTATGCACTGGCCTATCAGATGCAAAGATCCGTAGCCTTATGGAATAAAATGAGCAATCAAACAATTAGACTCACATATCCGTGCGTTCTAGGGCTTTTTTACCTCGTAACCGCACCTGTAATAACGAATCCGTGCTGTCAAGGTAGACCGGCACGGTGTTTTTTATTATGTCTGGTCGGCCCGTTGTTCAGATCATTGTTGATAACTTTTTTCCATGATCATCCGAATGCAAAATCCACATTGGAGCCCCTTAATTTGAATCATTTTGATTAGCCACTTGCAGAACCTTCATTTTCTGTCCTTTAAGTGTAACTTAAAGATTTGGAAATCACCCGAAAAATTCATAAAATTGCAAGACTTTGGCTTTGAAAAATTAACCGCATTTTTAGGCAATATTTATTAATCATAAAATTCAAAATTTGTAGTATGAAAAAGAAACTAATGTACGAAGTTCCCGACGCGGAACTGATCGAATTAAAACTCGATGCAAATGTTATGCAGGCTGCTAGTGATACAAAGATAGAGTCCTGGCAAGAGGATAGTGATTCAATCGATATGTAAAATTGTTTGTATTATGAAAAAGTATTTGGCATTATTTATATCGCTTACTCTTGCGTTTTCATTTGCTTCATGTAACAAAATTGAAACAGAGGTTATAGAACCAGATAATGATGGTTCGAATTCTTTCGAATTATTTGCTAATCCGGTTGAGACAAAAACAATTAACGATGGTTTGGCAACTAAGTGGCAATTGAATGATACTATCTCTGTTTTTCATGCAGTTGCTGGAACAGAGAATTTCGTTAATGATGGAAAATTTGTTTGTGATGATGCAGACAAGGGACATTTTACAGGTGTATTAAATGGAGAACTTGATGAGGAATTAGACTATGATTGGTACATGATTTTCCCTTACAATAAGAATATTGTCACTCCTAAGAGTATCTCATCCGGTTATTTAAATGTAGGTAATACTACTGAGTACCAGACAGATAATGATAGTAAGTCTCATTTATGTGGCAAGAATTTTCCTTTGGCTGGTAAAGTATCAAACGTGGATGCTTCTTTAACACCTTCTGTTTCAATGCGAAATCTTACTTCTGTTTTAGCTATCAATGTTACTAATAATTCAGGAGCAGGACTTACAGTTACTTCAGTCTCTGTTGAAACAGAAACTGACATAGTTGGTACATACTTTATTAATTTTGCTGATATAAATAGTATTCAATATACTGCATCGGGTGATAGTTATGTCTATAATGTTAGTACCTTAAAGGTTAATAATGGCGCCGAGCTTGCGGATGGTGAATCTGCTATTTTTTACATAGGTGTTAAACCTTTCTCATTAGATTCTGGAGATAAATTGACTATAAAAGTTAATACCTTTTCTAAAACTAAAACAGTTACTGACCAAGTAGTTTTCTCCGCAGGTTCTATTAAGACTATTAATTTTAATTACAATAACTCTTTCACGAGTGATGCATTCGTACTAGCATCTTCCTTAGCTGTAGGTGATGAAGTAATCTTTGTTTCCGGTACAAAAGGTGATGTTAAAGTAATGGGAACTTATGCATCTGGTAACAATATTCCTGCTGTTGATGGGAAAATAATTGATGAAGAGTATATTAACTCAACATCTTCTATGGGTATATATATTGTAGGGGGTAATGCAGATTCTTATACATTCAAGAATAAGGAAACCGATACATATCTTAATGCAACAAGTACGACTTCATCTAATTATCTTAGAGGTATCGCTGAATTAGACAAGTATTCTTATTGGACCTTGGCGTTTAATGATAATGAGGCTGTTATTACTAATAATGGTAAAACATCACATAATATTATTAGATTTAACTCTAATAGTAATGTTTATGCTGCATATAGTTCTGGACAACAGCCGGTATATATATTCAAAAAAGGAACTCCTGATACTCGTACACCTGTCATTCTCTCATTTGAAGAAGATAGAGTCGAGAAAACGACATCTAATTATAATGACTTTTCTGGTCTAATTGTTAGTTCAAACCCATCGGTTGAAGGAATTGTATTTTCTATTGAAGGTGATAATATTGGAAGTGTTGATGAGTCAACAGGTAATGTTTCTCTTAATGGCTCAGTCGGAACAGCTACAATAACGGCTTCTTTTGCTGGTAATGACGATTATAAAAGTGCTTCTGCAAGTTACATTATCGTTGTTACCCAAGCTACTACGCCTGGACAAATAATTACAGATGTTTATTCTTTTACCACTAAGGATTGGAATGCTACTTTGAATGGTGGGGCGGCAAATTGGACATCTAACAAAGCTGGTGCTGGCTATAGTAACAATGGTGTTCAGGTTACTATTAATACTACAGGAGCTAATGCAACCTCTCCTAACGAGTTAACCAATATCTCAAAAATAGTAGTTACATATAACACTAATAAAAGTAATGGAGCAGGTAGCATTTCTGTTAAAGTAGGAGATAACGATGCCGTTTCTAACAATGTGGCGTTTACTGGAGACGGTCCAGGATACGAAGCTTATTTTACTACAGAGTTTGTTTTTGAGACCCCTCAGACTGGAAAAGTAAATCTTACTGCAAATACAACTACAAATAGTTTGTACATTTGTAGTATAGCAATTACTTATACAACTGAATGAAGCGGATCCGGAGGCGGAACCCCCGGGGGTGGAGACACCACGGATGAAACATGGTGGGAGCTGCCGGCCGAGGTGACCGGCAGCAACCTCACCT
>CACYBS010000152.1 GCA_902772725.1 Erysipelothrix rhusiopathiae | reverse complement strand
TAAATAACACTATATCTTTCACAGTAGTTTCCAGCCCATATCATACAAACAATAGAGAATTGAATACGGACTGGTAGCAGAAGCATCTCTCGACTTCTTGTATTTTTCTAACATACTCAAAATATATTCTCCCTTTTCTTTTTGGTTCCAATCATCGTCTAGTTTAAAAGGTAATTCCCCCAAATATAGGCAAGAAAACGTAAGAGAATCATAAGCATTGACAGAATTTACACTCTCGAAATCAATATCATCAGGGCATTCTAATAAATAGCATCTTAACGAATCACAATGAGACGAGATATCCTTAAATGGATCAAGCAAAATACATGGATCATCTTCTTCTAATGACTCAAATATATCATCAAGCCATTTCGACAACGAAGATAATAATCTTTCATTATAAGTGATTCCTAAAAAATCCTTTCCAGCATCTATGTGTAAATCATTGAGATTAACAGAATCACTATTAAGGGAACCAATAAGAAGAAAATATAACAATATTGTCGTATCCCTGATCTCATTTATTTGGGATTTACAATAAATATTATCCTTATGTAAATGTTCATTGCGTTGGAATATCCTATAATTTTTTAGGCACTCGATAATGAAGCTCTTCCATTCAGAAGGAAAATCTTTACTTATAAAAATTTCTTTATGTTCTTGGTAGAAATCGCTTATCTTTCCTAATGTCAAATCAAAATACGATTCAAAATCAGAACGAAACGGAACATATTTATTTCTATTTTCTGTCCATTGCAGATTATCAAGCATAATCTGCAATTCTTTATCCTCTTTTTTTCTGACATTTCGACGTCTTATATATTTAAACCCTTGGCAATTAATTTTCAGTTTTATAATCTGATATAATAATTGCTCAACGGATTTTATATAGCCTACAGCAATGGGAGTTTTATCCAAAACATCAGCAGAAAAGCTTGAACTATAATACCATTCTGCGCTCAAGAAACTATCTGCATAATCACTATCGTTTCCAAAAATAGAAAATCTGTTTTCAATGCAAAAATGCTGATTGAGCGATGCAAAAACTATATCAAGACTCTGTTTTAAAGACTCGATGTTACTTGCGACTGTAGTATTATTATTCTTCATATATTCCAAATGATTGATCAGCATTTCCTTGTAGTTCTTATTAAGATTGAAAACAGTCCTTTTTTTAAACCTGATAACTTCATCTGTATTGGGCATAAAAGTCGTGTGATAACCGATTATCTCTTTAATATTTTTATTAAAGGTTTCGATGGCTTCTTTTAACAGAGCAAGTTCATCAGCACCTACCATTTCTTTTATAAAGAGATAAAATGGTTTTATTGCAACCCTATCATCATATCTTTCTGCAATTAGGTTGTTTAAATAACTGATTCTGTCGCGGGTTGCCCAATTTCTGTCTTCATTAGGAATTAAGTCCAGTTTGTTTTTTAAGTCCTCTTTTGATTCGTTGATGATCAGTGGTAGATAAATGATCCTTTCTACTTCTTGGAAAACATTGAGATCCTTGATTGTTTCAAATCTGTATTCCAAGGGAGTAACTCCATGAATATCCCATGTAACAATAAATCCAGTTCGTATTTCTTTTTGAAGAATAATGAAATCAAAAAATGATACATCACGAAGCCTATTTTGTAGGTCATTATATATAGTAGGAGTTATAAGATTATAATGCTGTCGTTTAAGTAAAGCTTCTGCGATATAAATCATAGCTCTTTTTATACTTTTTCTGCAAGTATCAAGCAAATTCGCATACCGAACCTGTTCCTTATCTTCTATGTTAAATATAGGATTTACTTCTTTCACATTGTATTGAGGGTGAGGATATTTCTCATCCCTATAACACTCTATATCCCTGATAAGCGCTTCAAATAATCCACGATAATACTCCTTGGAATCTTGTATTTCCTTGTCGGCAAATGAGGTAAACTCAGGAAGAGCACCTCCATACTTTTTATGATTATCCACTGCCATTTCTCCTTATTGTCTTCTTGCTATGAAATATAATGAGTATTATTACAGTTCATGTTTTTTAATTGTGTTGTGTGTAATAATCTTCCTATTTTCCTTACAAAGATAGTTTATCATAAGAACTGTCAGAGAGCAAG
>CACYBS010000151.1 GCA_902772725.1 Erysipelothrix rhusiopathiae | reverse complement strand
TGTTCCATAAAAGCATCCTCCTAAACATAGCTTTACTTATCTCAAGTATATACCACTTTAATGTTGTTTTCCAAACAAAATATAGAAATTTGTTAGCGTTTTCATAGTTTTTTTAATTTCATTTCTATTTTTTAAGTTTAGGATTTTTATTCGATGTTTTTTGAATTCTGAATTGAAAAATTCTAATCAAAAGTTTGTAAAAATGGATTGTATTTTTCTTTTTTATTTAGAAAAAAATGGATAACTTAGAAAGCTATCTATCGAATAATTGATTAAGATTTTTTAAGAAAATTGTACTCTGTTACGGTATCGTTAGATGCGTTTGTTACAATGATTTTGCGGAAGTAATTCCGCACAGGATCACCATAACGGTGGCGGTTGTCCTCTCTGAATTTGAGAGGAAGCAATATCCTCTCTTCCCTTTTGGAAAGGAGGCTTCGGTTATCAGTTTAATAGCCCTGGTAATTGCGATAATCGCTCTTGTGATTAAAGCAATCCAACTGGGCATGCTCATTAAATCGAATAAAAACAACATGAATAATGACCGCCAGTCCTGACAAATTAGCGGTCATTAAACGTTAATTATTTGAGGACAACCGTCATCGGTGATCCTTTTTACACATCTATAGTACCATATTCTTTACCTGTCCTCAATTTCAAAAAAATGAGCTTCAATGAAGAAGCTCAATATGTAGATTAGTCTTTAATTGTGAATTCTGCTTTCCACAATCCATGCAGATTACAGTATTCGTATGCTACAACCTTTCCGGATTTGCCGGTAATGTTAAATGTAGCTTCCGGTTTTGAAGCAGGTGTTAATCCAGCTTTCATTGATGTACCATCTTCAAATTCAATCCAGATCGCATTAATGTAATGTTCTTCTGTCATCGGATGAGCAACACCACCAACTTTAACTGTTAATGTATCTTCATCCTGTTCAATTACAGGTACGTGTTTTTCGACAGCAGCGTCTACTTCACCGGCTTTAACATCCTTAACGCTGGTAACTTCTCCTTCTTTTCTTGCTGCAACGATTTCTTCGTAAACAGCTCCATTATTAGCTCTAACTACCTTCATTATGTATACCTCCTGTGCTATTGACATTATAACCTTGAACGATAAAATAATCTATGATTATGAATTTTTTTTCTAAGGCAGAATGGACTAACCCTACTTCCATTCGTTTTGTGATAAACGATGATATGAAAGTCAGCGATATTCGAAAATCGCTGCATATATCCACTTCCCGCTGGGAAGACTTTTTGTTGTCGCATCCGCATAACGCTTTACTACATAAAGGTGAATTATTTACCATTTCAAAGAAACCGGATATCGATTTCGGTCCCCTTTCCTTTGAACCGGTCGATATAGTCTATGAGGATGAAATCTGCATCATCGTCAACAAACCTCCTTTTCTTTTAGTCCATAGCGATGGAAACTCTAAAGATACATTGCAGGCAAGAGTCAATGCTTATTTAAACCGCTCGCATCCATATAAAGCCGGTGTGGTCCATCGTATTGATACAGAAACTTCCGGATTGGTTCTATTTTGTAAAAACCCTTTATTTCAATCTTTCTTTGATGATCTTTTTGCCGGTCATGATATTGAAAAATATTATCTTGCCGTGTGCGAGAGACATATTCAAAAGAAGCATTTTATCGTCGACAAGCCAATCGGAAGAAACCGCCATGAATCAAAGAAAATGATGGTGATACCTTCCGGGAAAGCTGCCAGAACCGAATTTCATGTGCTCGACACAAAATCGAATTTAAGTCTTGTCGAGGCCCGCATCTTTACCGGACGGAAACATCAAATCCGCGTCCATTTGGCATCGGTTAAACACCCGGTATACAACGATCCTTTATACGGTTCTGTACATAATAAAAAAGGGCTTCTGCTTCAATGCAGCCGCCTTGTGTTCACCCATCCTCTCACAAAAGAAAAGATCGACATTAGTGCCGATCTTGATCCTCGATTTACTTCTTATTTTTCCGATAAAATACATCCAGACAATACCAGATAACTGCCATGCTGTACGTGTTTTCAAACATCGAAGTCAAAGGGGCCGCTACAAGTGGCAGTTTTCCTTTTTCTGCTTTCAAACTGCGATAGAACCCTACTGTCCTTTCTTCCATTAAAACTTGTTTTTCCCAGGTGGTCCAGTCATCCTTACCGTCGGTCTTCTTAGATATGACATCTAATCTTTCAAACAGAATATCCATAAAATCATCCCACCTGTACAATCTAACCGGATCTATTTTTGCCATAACCCCCAGCATTTCAATTAATCGGGTATATTTGTATTCCGACATAAATTTCGTTTTAGGGATGATAGCCTTGTATCCCATAACCTGCTGCTGCGTCCGATTAATTGTTTCTAGAGATATTTGAATATCCAACTCTTCCAATTTGGCTTCAATATAATGCTCCAATACATAAATGTTCGGCCAGTCCGAACTAAGAAATGTATAGATCCATCCACAGCACACATTCAAATATTTATTGGTTTCCAGATAACCGATTTTCAGGGTTTTCCTGGCAAGTGCTTTGTTAAAATCTAAAAAATTACCCAATTGAAGGATTGGTTCAAAATACCGTACCGTTCCATCCTCGATTCTCGGTTTCACAAATCCCGGTCCTTTAACATCGATGGCAATAATTTCTTCCGCTCCCATCTGCTTGGCAAGGTCTACCGGCAAATTATCCGCATACCCTCCGTCGATAAAGCTCTCCCCCTTCATTTCCAACATTGGAAACGCCGGAAAACAGGAAGCACTCGCAATCAGAACATCCTGCATATTGTCTGCAGTAATATCCTTTTTAAAGAAAGGCTGCGGCACCCATTTTGATGCATTGAAGGTCATGCACGCAAAATCAACCTTAGATTCTTTAAAGGCTTTAAAATCCAGCATACCCCGAATACTTTCCTTGAGCGGGGTAATGTCACTTCCCTGCGTTAAGTATTTGGAAATAAAAGCTCCGATTTTCTGTCTGTCCGCAATCAATTGCTCCATATCCTTTGGTAGATCGGTCCAGCCCTCTACTATGCGGGATGGGGATATTTTCAAAATAAATTCAATAGCCTTATCCTTTCCCTGCTGGACATAAAGAGCCCCGATTATTGCACCGATGCTGGAGCCTGCTACGCAATCAAAATGTATTCCCTGTTCTTCGAAAGCCTGCCAGGCACCTGCTTCATAGCAGCCTCTGGCCCCACCGCCTCCAAGAACTAAACCTAATTTCTTATTCATATCCTCAGTATATCACTAAAGAAGTAAAATATTGTATAACCTCGCAATAAAGAAATCCATAATCCCACACATAGACAGGATATGTAAGGAATCAATGGTTCTTTCTTTTTAAGATACAAAACTAAGCTCCATATCAAAGCAATGCCAACAGAAACCATAAAGGCAACAATCATACGCTCCCATCCAAGCATCCATCCCGATACCAAAAAGCCAATACAATCGGCAGATCCAATCCATTCTTTTCTACAAATATGCATAATAAGTGCCGGTCCTCCATACAGCACCATCCCTAATATTCTGTCTACAATCGAAACAGAATCATAGACCCACCATAAAGCACATACCATAAAAACAGGAAACAGCCAGTGATAGGAAAAATACATAGTATCCATATCCTGCTCAAACAAGAGAATGAAAAAAGCTAAGATGATGGAATAAATCCATCTGTCCGCATTTCCTGTCAAACATACAATAGAAAGCCATCCTAAAATGATCAAAACAGAATCCAGATATCCTTTTCTTTTGCGCATCGTATCATATAGATACACAATCAATATAATTAAAAAAACTTCCATACCTACAGTATAGAAGTCCAATCTAACAATACCCTCACAATTGAGAAGAAATTTCAAAAATTTTCTGTTTTAGGTCTAAATTTATATCTTCAAATTCCAAACGGTATGCGCATAACTGAATTGGCGTTCTTTTACCCTTATACCCATATTTGGAATCTCCGGTTAAAGGGTAGCCAAGCCATGCCATAGTAGCCCGAATTTGATGAAAGCGTCCCGTTTTAAGTTCAATTTGACAAATGGACTGATTCTTTTTAACCTTCATCAAACGAACTGTCTCAAGGGCATGCTGGAATCCTTTTTGGGCATCTTTGCGTACAATAGCTTTTGTTCCCTCTTTTTTGATATAACAGGATACTTCCTTTTTTTCCCAAGACGGTATTCCTTCTACAAGGGCCATATAGTATTTATGGATTTTTCGGTTGGCGATGGCTTCATTGACAATACGAAGAGCTGCTGCATTCTTTGCGGCAATCACAAGACCGGAGGTATTTCGATCCAATCTGTTACAAACAGCCGGAGCAAAGGAATTCTCTTTACTTGGATCATATGCTCCTTTTCGATATAGATAATATTGAATTCTTGCGACCAGACAATCCTGGTCTTCTTTGGAATCGCTTTGGGTTAAAAGACCGGCTTGTTTATTTACAATCAAAATATTGTCATCCTCATATACAACATCGATTGGTCCATAATTATGCAGGGCTTCCCGCTCTTTTTCCTCTAATAAAGCAGGATCAATAAACAATAAGATATGATCATCTTCATTTAGAACTTGATTAAATTCACATCGTTTGCGGTTGATCTTTATTTTTTTATTGCGGACGGCTTTATAAATAACAGATTTAGGTAACCGGAGAAATGTCTTTAATAAAAACTTATCTAACCGCTGTCCTGCATCATTTTGGTTGATTACTACTTCTTTCATGATATTCCTCTCAAAAACATCGGTATTATAACACTCTATATACTTTGTGAACAATTTCTTTTATGGTTTAAATTTAACCACATCTTCGGTATAATTAAACTTAAGATATAGACTTTAAATACAGGGAGGACACTTATGAGAGGTGTATATAAT
>CACYBS010000150.1 GCA_902772725.1 Erysipelothrix rhusiopathiae | reverse complement strand
TGACGGATGGTAAAAACGTTTCCGTTGCCTTAAAACAGTCTAGGATCTTTGAACATGGATACTTTTCACACTGTCCGCAATGATCTACATGATGTGCATCGGTGCAGTCCACAATTTTATAGCGGCACCAGTTTTCTTTTTTACATCCGGTACATGCGATTTCTTCATTAGAAACGACGTGATCCCGATACCCGATTTTCATCCACAATATGGCCGTTTGATGTAATTGATCAGCACTTTTTTCATATCCTTTGCCGATATATCTAGGACACATGGCACAATCGTTTCCGCATGCAGCGATAATTTTACGTTTCATATCTCCATGATACTGTAAATACATCCTATATACAATAAAAGCACCCGTCTCAAACAGATGCTCATACTAATTTGATTTCTTATACTAAAAATCAGACATTGTGTAATGCCTGATCTATTGAATATTTTTTCATTTTTGGGATATTTGTCAATTTTCTGAATTCCAATTTCGGTAAACAGCTGCCAGGATGGCACCGGAAATATTGTGCCATACCGAGAATACAGCCCCCGGTACCGTAGCCATCGCAAGATTAGGAAAGGAAGATGCCGCAAGACTTGTCGCCAATCCGGAGTTTTGCATACCAATCTCAATGGATAATGCTTTTATCTTTTTAGGTGGCATTTTTAAAAGCTTTCCAACGCCAAATCCACATATATATCCAAATACGTTATGTAAAATCACCACAATCAGAATCAACAAACCACTTTCAAAGATCTTCTCTGCATTATTCGATACCACGGCTCCTACAATCAAACAAATAGCGATTGTCGAGACTAAAGGCAGTGCCGTGACTAATTTTTGGGTAAACTGTCCAAGCAGCTTATTTATCACAAATCCCAGAATAATAGGAATTAAAATTACTTGAACAATGCTCATAAACATGGACATCACATCAACTTGTACTGTGGTTTTCAATAAAAAATAGGTAATAGCCGGAGTTAAAAACGGTGCCAACAATGTATTCACACTGGTCATTCCTACAGACAAGGGAACATCTCCCTTAGAAAAATACGTAATCACATTACTGGAAGTCCCTCCGGGGCAGGTCCCTACAAGTACCACACCCGCAGTAAGTGCCGGATCTAAGCCAAATAAGCGGCTCAATCCGTAAGCCAATAACGGCATAAAAGTAAACTGGGCAACACAGCCAATCAAAACATCTTTTGGATGTAAGAATACAACCGCAAAGTCTTCCGGTTTAATTGTTAATCCCATTCCAAACATGACAATCATCAAAAGATAATTAATCCATGATATTTGAATCCACAACGTAGATTGCGGCACTAAAAGTGACATAGCCGCAACGGCTAAAACAATCCATGCCATAGATTTGCCAACATTATTACTGAGTTTTTCTAACGTTTTCATCTATGAAACCTCACTTTCCAAAAGGTAATGTACCTACAAGATAATAACACAAAATCAACATGTATTACTGTTTTATTTCAAAAAAGCACCTGTCTCAAACAGATGCTCATACTAATATATTCACAATCATTCCTGTTAAAAAGGAAAATCCCATCACAAATAAGATATAAAGAATAAAGTTTTTCATTCCCATCGCAATTTTTAAAGCTCCCAGATTGGTGATCTTGGTAGAAGGTCCTGTCAACATAAAGGCTGCAGCAGATCCCATGCTCATGCCATTGGCCAGCCATCCCTGTAAAAGCGGAATGGTTCCTCCTCCACAGGCATACATCGGTACCCCGATGGTAGCTGCCATTAAAACTCCCCAGGCTTTATTATTGCCAAATAATTGAACCATAAGATCCTGCGGTACGTATCTTTGAAAGATGGCCGACAATAGTATGCCAAATAAGAAATACTTACCCGTAGCCTTGATGTTGCGGTAGAAATTCTGCAGGTAACGAATCAAAAGGTTAGGATGAATATCTCTGCTTTTTCGTTCGGAAAACCCATCAAAATTAAAGAATTCCTCATCTTTATAAAACAAGTGAATCAACAAGCCGGCCACAATCCCACACGCAAAACACGAAACAATTCGCACGATCAATGCCGTCCTTCCAAGTGCCGTGCTGTAAATAATCAATTGCGGATTTAAAAGAATGGATGCCATCATAAAGGATGCCAGCCAATCCTGCCGCATTCCCTGTCTTCGAAAGGAGGCCGCAATCGGAATGGTTCCATACATGCATAAAGGCGAAAGAATTCCTAAAATACAAGCAGGAATGATACCTAATATTCCCCATTTTTTATCCTGCATACCGGCAAATAAACCATGGATTCTGTCTTTGGCAAAAACCGAGATCAGTGAACCGATGGCCATGCCGATGACCCAGTATACAAAAATCTGGCGAAATTGAATGTCAAAGTAATACCAGATATAGATAAATTCCCGCTTCAGAATCTCAAAAATCTCACACATCAATATTTACCAATTGATAATGCCGACTTCCTAGCCCAATATCTTGAGAATACTCTAACGTATGCTCACCATAAAGTCTTTCTAACTGTTCCACCAGAGATTCATTGCCTTCTGCCTCATAAATCAAATCCACACAGGCCTGATCCAAAGCGACAGGATTGGTTGATACCAGAATACCGATATCATCGACTTCCGGCTCCTCCGGATATCCACCGCAGTCACAGGTAACCGATAAACGATTCATTACGTTAATGTAGATAATATGATCCTTTCCGACATGGTCAATCACAGCTGACAACATCTCCGCCATTGTCTCTAACCATGCATCCTGGTCATCATAATCTAAATCGTCATCCGTACCTTCTGTCTTGGTACCGGCCGTATGCACTAAAAATTTACCTCGTGGAGAGGACATACCGATGCCCACATTCTTAATCGCTCCGCCATATCCTGCCATCGGATGTCCCTTAAAGTGGGAAAGAATCACCCAGTCGGTATAGTTTTCAGAATGACTTCCTAAAATCGCATGATCAATATGTTTACCGTTTGGAACGGCCCATTCTACTTCTCCTTCTTCATCCAGAAGATCGAAGTTGGCGATCTTGGTAAAGCCATGATCTTCGGTTACCTGTTTATGCATCGCAGTCGATGATCGCTGTCCGGCATACGCTGTATTACATTCCACAATCGTTCCATTTACCTTCTGTACCAGATCTTTAATGAGTTCCGGTCTAAGATAGTTGGAATTAGGAGGTTCTCCGGTAGAAATCTTCACTGCTGTATTGCCCGATGGACTCCAGCCTAAAGCCTGATACACTTTTACTAAGCCTTCCGGTGAGATATCCGAGGTAAAGTAAACCACCGGTGCCTCTTTATCATCGGTCTCAAAAGATTGATGTTCTGATACTTCTTCAGCACGCTCTTCTGTCTTTCCTGAAGAACACCCCACAAGCCCAGCAACGAGTCCAAATGCACATAAAAACGAAATAATTTTCTTCATAAAGTAACCGTCTTAAAGAATAGGTATTTTAATCGTTAAATCAGAAACCGGATAAGCTGAGCAGGCATGGAACCATCCTAACTCTTTATCCATCGCTCTTCTTCCATCATTGAACGGAGATACAAAGATATCTCCTTTCAAAAGCTGGGTACGGCAGAAACCGCACTCTCCTGCCCGACAATGGGTATCAATGGCGATAGCACTTCTTTCTAAGGCTACCGCAATCGGCTCATCAGCTGCTGCCCCAATCACATCTTCATGAATACCCCGCTTCACGGTAATCTTAAATTTCTTACCCACATTTTCCATCGGGAATCCCGGTATCATCTGTACTGTCGGCTGGGTAAATGCTTCATATCGAAAACGTTTTCTTGGAACGTTCATTTCCTTCATAATCTTTTGAATCATGGAGTACATTGCGATCGGTCCACAGAAGAAATACGAACAATCTTCACTAGAATACTTTTCAATCAATTCTTTTGTGATAAAGCCCTT
>CACYBS010000149.1 GCA_902772725.1 Erysipelothrix rhusiopathiae | reverse complement strand
CTACAACTCGCTGATGAAGACCTTCCCCCAGGAGGCCGAAGAACTCTTCGTCGCCACGGAGCGCAACGCCAAACTGCGCTACGAGGGTTACAAGAAGTTGAGTGAGATGTAATATTCTCCCACCCAAGTCTGGAAGGTCGAGAGGCCTTCCAGACTTCTAAATAAGAACTAATGATATGAATAGAGAAAGATATTTGTTACTTAACACTATTATTGTTGTGCTTGCATCAATTGGAATCATTTCATGTGACAATGGTGCTGCTCGCATGACCGCAGAGCAACGCGCAGCATTACACTATCTTGATTCTACGATAGATATGAATGATTCAATAATTTCAATCAAAGTAATAGATTATTTCTCTTGTTCAGAGGATACGGTATGGGCACTATTCAATGACCGCCAATACAAAGTAATGAGAGATAGAGAATCTGAGTTATTTCATGAGATTATGGATGAACGATACAAAATGCGAGAATATGAATATAATAGTGATAGGCATCGATGGAATATTGAACGTTTGCAAGACGAGCAGAATCAATTAAAAGAAGATATGAGCGAATATGAGAAACATTTTTGTCCTCCGCAAATTGCCAATGTTGCCTTAATACAATATATAACAAAATTAAATCCAAATCGAAGATACATGTGTTTGGCGTATAATCATTCTCACAATAAAGTAATCAGAGAAATCAAAAACATTGGAAAGACTGGATTTTGCATTTTCATAGAGAACAACAAGTATGGCATCAAACTGAATGCTTATAATGATACAGTTTTACCTCCAAATTACGATTCTATTTCAAGGTTTTCTGATTATGGCTGTAATTGTTTCTTATTATGTGATAAAGGGAAATATGGATTATATGATGATACCTTAGGCATTGTAATTTCCCCAGAATTCGATTCTATTATTATAAAAAGTGGTTTTTACGTAAAGCCCGTTTACATAGTAAAGAAACATGATGTATGGGGGATGTTTAATGATATTGGGAAAATCATTATCCCAATTGAATACGATGGTATATTGTTTCCCTCCAAAGGATACACATCAGACATAGATGAGAGCGATACCATTTGTTTTGTAAAGAAAGGTGGAGAACAGAAAGGAATCTGGTTCGGATCGGTAAACCCCGCAGTAACTGACAATGGAATGTGGGGTGTATATAAAACCTCGGGAGAACAGGTAGCTCCGTGCAAATATAACTTCAATGACATACAAAACGACCAACAGAATAATTATTAAATTATATTAAATTATCAATAGAACAATAATTATTACCTAGATATCCACAATAATTGAAACGCTGAAATAATACAATAACAAATATGAGTAAATATACATTCAAACTATCTAACTATCATGCGATAGAGAATGCTGAGATTACCCTCGAAGGAATAACCGTCCTTTCTGGTGAAAATGGTTCTGGGAAGAGTACTATATCACGATGGTTGTACTATCTAATTCGTGGAACAAACGAGTATGAAATGTTCGTCGAAAAAGAAGCATTGAGTGAGATTCGTTCGATGTTAGATAGCATTCGAAGAGCATCCATGATTCTTGACTTTGACAATGTTATTAGAATTACACAGACAAGACAGGTATTGAGTGAAATATGGAACGTTGGAATAGAATCATATCAGGACAAGTTCAATTCTATTGTTGACTCATTCGTTAATTCTTTATCTGAAGAGTTGTCTAATCGGAGATCTGTTAATGCTGCTTTACGTCGTTTGTCCACTATCTTTCAAATCGAATTCACAAAAGAGGATAATATTGATGGTTTGCTAGATAAAATATCCTATCAGTTACACAGTGAGTATCAAAAAATATTACTTTACACAATAAATCAGAAGAAAAAAAGAGACACCCCATCTCTAACTAAAATTATTCGAAATATAGCAAGTCCTGGCGATGGATGGCCAAACGAATTATCTCTAGACGAAGACCAACTACCTCTAATAAACAAGAGAGAGTTTAGGGAACCTGTGATGCTAAATAGAGCCATTTATTACGGTACTCAAAGAACGATAAGTTCGTTAGATTACGACTCAGAATGGGATAAAATGTTACGTAGACCTTCTTCGGGGACGCCAAATATGCTTGGAGCAATTAGAATGCGTATTCAAAGTGTAATAAATGGAACCATAACCTATGAGGATGAATCATCTTTATTGATGGATGAGCCAGGACTATACTACCATCGCAAGGCTGACAATCTTCGGATTCCGCTTAAACAAGCTGCTACGGGCATTACGTCGTTCGCCTATCTGCTACAATTATTAAACAATGGATATTTACAGAAAGATACTTTGCTAATAATTGATGAACCGGAGGCACACCTTCATCCTCAATGGATAGTAGAATATGCTAAATTATTAGTATTGCTAAATAAGAAAATTGGTATGAAGATTCTTATTTCAAGCCATAATCCTGACATGGTATCTGCAATACAATCGATATCCAAAAAAGAAGACATTATTGATTCTGTTCATTTTTATATTGCCAAAAAAAATAATGAAGAAGGGTTTAAATACACATATAAGGATTTAGGAACTGAAATAGGAGATATATTTAAGTCATTTAATATTGCATTATCAAGAATCCAGATGTATGGCGAGCAAGAATAATACTCCCGATTGTGTTTATCAAGATTCTATCGTAAAAGATATTTGTATTAACCAGAAATACAAACAACTTTTTTCAAATATTATTACAAAAGATTATGGGAGAAAACAATATGGTTTCTCGTGCGATGTCCTAAATACGCAATGCGTTGATATGGACTCAATTGAGAATGATATTACAGGGAATAATGATAACACTATGGATATGGCAATTGGTATTGCCAAGTTAGATGTTTCTAGACGTACATTTTCTGACGGGAGGTTTCTGCCAGTAGAACTGAAGTTGGGTTGTAAATCATTTGATGAAATCAGTAAAACAGATTTGCTAGCTAAAGATCAGCACACTCGCGTCTTATTAAATGGGTATTCAGTATCAATAGATTCACATAGTGTTTTCTTGTTTACAGAAAATGTCGCTCCAACTGCAAAAAGCACCAAATCTCGTTGGGACAAAATGCCCAATAGTAGTAATATTAAGTATTGGGAAATGATGTCTCCACAAGAGTATAACTCTTACATTCAATTTGAGAAAGATTATCCATACACGCCCATTACTGATATTAATAGTTTAAAAGAAGGGATAGCCAATATGTTCTCTAAAGGTGATATTGATGGGGTGATACATATTGTTGAATACTACAAAAGTAAGGCGGAAAGATATCGACTAGAGTACAATTTAAGCGAATGTAATGCAATTGCAGAAGCACTTAATGATAGCATTAATTCATTGCTCGGGGTAAACAAGGACTCTGATGTTGATGAATATTTGTTGATACTTGACGAAGAAATCAATGCATTGATGTAGAGAGCCAACACGGCGTGGCTGACAACTGGGAGTACGCCCCAAAGTGCGTCACCTATAAGGACAACCTCATCGACAAGAAAGCCAACGTCAAGAACAGCCAGTTCGCACAGCCTCTGTTCGAGTTCAGCGG
>CACYBS010000148.1 GCA_902772725.1 Erysipelothrix rhusiopathiae | reverse complement strand
GTAGGTTTCATTGTTGTTTATTTGACTTGAAGGGCAAGTGCTAAGGTCCTAACGCGTAGATGAGCAATAGCGAAGTCTGCGCTTTTTCGTGTATGTATATACATAGCAAACAATTAAATTATAAACTATATTAATAACGGAGGATGCCGAAAAGCCAAAAGTGAGTAGGCGCAAAAAAATCCACTTACACAATGAAAAAAGTATTTTTATTTCTTGTTGCAATGTGCTGTTCTGCAGTAATTTTTGCAAAACAAGTTTCTGTAACCGTGCAACCTGACAATGCACAATTGTTTCAAAAGGGCAAAGTAGTACAACCTGTTTCTCCCGGTGTGTACAATATTACTGTGTCCATCGTTGATTTGGTTTTTACGGCACAAGCAGATGGTTATGATGCTGAGTCATTTGTCATTAATCTCAAATCACCAGCAACCATGCAGATTAATCTGAAACCGAACAAAAAACATGTAAACGTTACTTCTGATCCTTCCACAGCAACTATTTTTGTTGATGGACGCGAAGCCGGTAATGGTCAGGCACAGTTTGAAATACGTAAAGGAGAATCGAAAACTATCAAGTTGGTCGCAGATGAATATGATACATATCTGAAACGTATCAATTTTAATGATCAGGTAGGTATTGATATGACCTATAACGTTTCAATGGTACGTAACACTCGTACAATCAATGTATTAGTAGATGCCCCTGCTGCTGAATTCTACGCAGATGGTATATTGGTTACTAAAGGAAAAAATAGCGCAGAATTCCAGATCCATAAAAATAGACCTACTCAGTTAATTGTGCGTGCAGAGGGATACCTTGAGTATAGTAAAATGATTTACTTTACAGAGGATCGTAATTCAATTAATCTAACTTCAGAATTGTCGGTTGATCAATCATATGCTGCTTCTCAATCTAGTGCAGGTACTGCAAATAGACGTCAAGAGTTTATGGTAAAGAAAAGTATGTCAAGAGAGCAAGCTACTCAACGTATGAAATACTATATTAGTGAGCTCTTTGAAACTTTGGAAATCAATGATAATGTTTCAGGTTGGTATAGAACCGAGTGGAACTATGAAGAGTTCCCCGGTGATATATGTATCCGCTCTCGTCTGGAAATCAAAGAGATTCCTGACAATGGAGATGGACAACTCAAATTTAAATACTTACTCCAAAGCCAATATACCACCAAGAAGAGCAAAAATGATGAGGATTACAAAGATTGGGATCGAGTTTTGAAAAAGTATGCTAAACTGGTTGTAGATATTCGTAATCTTGTTGAATAATGAAAAAGATCTTTATACTTCTCTTTGCGTTGTTGCCAATGCTGCTTCGCGCAGAGACTATAGTAACTAAACATAACGGAAATATAGAATATGTTTCCGATGTGGATACTACAGAATCAAATTTGATCTATTACATTCAAGACTACCAAACTAAGTCTATAGAAAGAAGTTCTGTTGTTGCTATTATTTATGATGACGGGCAATACGTAGAATTGTATCATCCGGCAGACGCAGTGGATGTAAAGGATAATGACGTCTCCGATCAAAAGAGAAAAGCTGCTTGGGCTGATCTTCAAGTAGGTCAATTGCAAACATTTCCAGACGGAAGTCAAGGCATCGTCTTTTTCGTTGATGGAAAAGGGCATGGATTAGTAGTATCCTTAAGAGAAACTAAAGCAAAATGGGATACCGGAAAAAAGAAACATATGCTGGATATTCCGGAAATTCCGAATGCAAGTCATGCTCAACCTTTCGCCACTGAATTTGGAGAGGGTAAACAGTTTACAGCTGCTATTTTACGTCACTTGCCTTCATATCTTAGCCCCGCTGCTTCATGGTGCGCAGCGCAAGGGGAAGATTGGTATCTTCCCTCTGCAACAGAATTATACTTTTTGTTGAGGGTCGCAAATGAAGGACGAGAAGATAAGGGTGCCATCAGCAAAGCAATTACTGCTGCTGGGGGAACCAAGTTAAAAGGCGGTTGGTATTGGTCCAGCACAGAAGCTAACAGAACAGAAGCTATAAACATTTCCGAAGGAGGATCTTTATCTACAGAAGAAAAAAGTGAAGAGAACTCTGTTCGAGCTATTAGAGCTTTTTAAAGAACGCAAGTATCAATACGTGTTTTGAGAGGGATGTACCAACAATAGGGTGCATCTCTCTTTTTCTATTAATATTTTTGCACAAAAATTTGCGTATATCAAAAATTTGTTGTAATTTTGCCATCGAATTTATTTTGGTATTGTAATTATCAAGATATAG
>CACYBS010000147.1 GCA_902772725.1 Erysipelothrix rhusiopathiae | reverse complement strand
CTATTCTGTTCGATAATTGCTTGTTATTTCCCATGCTAGCATATTTTCTTCCTTATTCCTATGCGTCTTGAGATAGTTTCTATACCATAGTATAAGTTCACATATTTGGAAAGTAAAACTCTTTAAAAGCAGGGTAGAATTATCAACAAGGTCAAAATACTCATATTTCTTTACATCTTTCTCTCTCTTGCTGTCTGAATGACAGAAGGGTGGAATTATTTCAACCATTGTCCTTAATGTTTCTTTAAATACTGCTGGAATAATTTCTCTCTTGCTTCTAATCATCACAACTTTTTTATTCTTTCCACATGCATCGATGCCAGACAACAAGCAGCATGACCATCGAAGATTTACCTGTTTACCCCATTCAGGAAGAATACCATTAGATGACATAGAGCGGAAAATGCATTCTAAAATTGTGCGGGCTTTCGCGTACTTATCATTGTAATCCTTATCTTCAATTTCTTTTGGGAAATGTATTGGAACCAGCAAATCTACCAATGAATCACGCCCATTGTTATCCAATCCACATTCCCTTATGGCATCAAATACATTTCTATACATTTCCTTTATTTGCAGTCGAGGTGATTTCTTTGCATGTTTTTTTATGCGTCTAAATAGCGTATCTGTGTCTGAAGCTTTTGAATAGTATTTCTTTTTCCAGTCAGCATCCCATTTTAGCCTATCATCATTTATTGAATCTAAGATTTCTGTCTCAGCGCCACCAGATAGTATATACCATGGAATAAGCCTTCCTTTTTCTTCACATTTTACTGAAATATCTTTCAGCGACTCTCTAAGGAAAACGACAGCATTGTCTTCGCTTTCCCTATGATATTTGCACTTCGCATCAAGAATAATAGCAGACCATCTGTCAAAATCATTTTTTAGGACTTCTTTAGCTTCATCCCAGTATGAAAAAGAAGATAGCTGAAGACCAAAATCCTCAGCTTTCGCTGGTAACGTTTTTGTTAAGACAGGGTCATCCTCCACCCATAATACTTGAATTAAATCAGGAATAATGTCGCTCATCTTTATCATTTTTTTGTTGTGAAATATTTGAGTTATAAAAAGTCAAGATATATTTTACTGTGAAGGTATCATCTGGAGTTGATACAATTTTAACCCTACCATCATATCTTCGCATAATATCGTCTATTTCATTGCAACCGATTCCATTATGCCCATCTTGGTGGAGTTTGGTTGACACGCCATACTCTAACAGAGAATCTGTATCCCTATCTGAAGGTATCGGCTCTCCGTTATTCTCCACATTTATAGAAAGTGAAACGCCATCAGATTGTATAGAAAATCGCAATTTATAATCTTGCCTTTTTTCATCTATGAAACCATGAGAAACGGCATTTGCTACGATATTATTTAACACACTTTCTAATGCATCTTTAGGGAAAAATATTTGTTCAATTTCTGTTTCTAAGTCTCCCTTTTGAGTGCCTTTGATTTTATGACTAATTGCGTTAGTTCCTTGGTTCCACTTTGTTAATGCCACAAAATTACGCCATCCCTTAATATGTTTGGATATATAATCTTCGATATATCCTTTTGGATTAATCCATTCAGACTTAGCAAAAGAATACTCCAGTTTAGCAATGTGTTCTAATGCTGGCATCAGGTTCTTAAAGCCCGACGACATTTGTTCAAATGCATCACGAACAGAAATACCTGTTACTCTCGAAATCACATCTTCATCAGACAGTTTTCCGTTTTGTCGAACACGATGACTATTTAAAGCATAAAACGTTGCTTCCATTGCAGCAAATGACTGGGTCAAGGCATGTTTACGCCTACGCACTGCTTTAACATAATTATCTTTTTCCTTCTTCAAATCCTTTTGAGAAGAAATTATAGCCTCATAATTAGCCTCTGACAAAAAAGCCAATCTTTCCTTGTCTGTATGATTCGGAACTATTACTTTTTTTAGTATCAAAGGCAGCGTAGAAGATGTTATCTCCCCGTCGCAAATCCCGATTATCTGGTTCTTGACTTCACTAGAGAACAACAAAGCAGTAACGTAACGCACATCTATTCCTTGCTTTGGTATCAAGCAAGCAATATTCCGGAGCGTAGAAAGACCTGTATCGGGTAACTCGCGAACATATCCAGCGAAATATTGTTCACGGCTTCCTAATAGAAGCACACATGGCTCATTAATAACACGAGCAGCATATCTCCATGCATTTGGAAACGAACCATCGCCAAAATATGAAGCAGAATAAGACAAATTCGCATCTTTGTATTCCCTTGCCATCTTTGAAGGGATTATAACTGGCATGTTCATGAACTTCTCCGTGAACTCCCATGCACCATCTTTTAGAACCTTTTTGGGCTTTTCCAATTCCTTGAAATCAGCCAATTCCGAAAGTGATACTCCATTTGAAGGGCGTGCTGTCATATAGTAGCTTGGCCACAAACAGTCACAATCAAGATTCCTTGAGGATATTTCGATAGAACTTCCATTGAGGCAATTGCCTATACTGACGAAACGTTTACCAGACTTATCCACAAGAAGAAGAACCATCTTAGTCCGAAACTCTTCAAACTCAATTCTATCATATGAAAGGATTGACTCGACTGTTTCGTCTTCCACTAAAGCCTTTCTTAATTCATAGGCTTCACGTCGATTGTCTGGAATATCTTTCTCATCCAGTTGACCGGCAGCATATTGCTTATCCATGAAGAATAGCAATTTGGCTTTTGCGCCAAGTCTCCGATAAACCATTTCGGCACCAAATAATTGAGGAGAATCAGATGCATCCCATACGACATAATCCACATCTTCAAGATAGGATTCATCTGCGCAACCTTTTGAACTAGGACGTATTTCCGACTTAATGCCCTTCGAGAACAATCTTATTTGGCCTAATGCCCATGTTTCTTTATCGAAAGAAGCATTTTCATAATCATAATCGGTAAAGCCTTTGATGATACACCCTGAGAAAAGCGCAGCAATTTCGCAATAGCCAGATACTGCGACATAGACAGTACTTCCTGCTGCAGGCTTCACAAAAGTCTTTACGTACTCCACTTCCTTATCTGAAGGCATGCATGCATAAGTTTTTTCCAAATGTGAAAAACAAATGGATGAAGCCTCACAAAAATGTTCGCAGAGGAGCCTGAATTCTTCCTCGCTGAAAGCATCCTTCAAATACTCTTTGGCTTGCTGAGAAAGAGCTTCTTGGATTCTTGAATCTGCTCCCTCTCCTGCAATTGCATTGTAAAGAGTGATCAACAATTGTTTTTCAGGTTCACCTGGGATACCAGGAAAACCATCTTCATTTTTTTTCGATTCAGCTTCTGCTACGAAGTTAATATACTTGGCAACGAGGTTCTCTACGGTGAAAGTGGTGTTTGTTGTACTCATATTCTTTTTGTTTTTTGGTTACGACCGCAAAATAACACCTATGTTGTGCAGTCATTCTTCACACCAAAATAATTATGATACATTTTTTCAATTATTTCTTTAATTTCTTCTCT
>CACYBS010000146.1 GCA_902772725.1 Erysipelothrix rhusiopathiae | reverse complement strand
AATGGAAAACAGATTTCTTTCCCATGTAATTTATCTTTTAGAATATCAACATTATTAAAGCTAATGCTTGGTAAACAATTACTCCCATAAGCATGGGGTTCATTAACTTCTTTATAAGCAAATAATCCAAACCTGAATCCATGGATATCGAAAACACTATAAACGTTATCTCTTTCAGTTACAGGTTGATCAAAAAACTCCTCATAAAACTTAATTGCTCGTTTCATGTCGTCTACACATATGTATAGGGAGGTAATTCTGCAGTCCATTTTCGTTTCTCCATAAATTTCGATTTATCGTGTTCTGTTCAGAGCCACTATAAACAGTCGCAAAGATATTTCTTGAAAATATTATATACCGTGAAAAATGGTATTGCACCCTCTAGGCTGCATGTATGAAACAAGCTTTTTTCACAATATTGACAATTTTCATCCATTTTAAATGATTTTATCCAAACAGTGACAGGCAGCCTCTTTTACAGAAGCTGCCTGTATGTTTTTTATATCGTGATTTCAATCTGGTTGTTTTCAAATCCGAGAATACAGCTTTCGTAATACCCGTCACCGGTAACCCTCGGACCGCTGATCAGACAGTACCCGTCCTCTTTCAGAATCTGTGTCAGTTCGTCCACCTTTTCTTTTGAACCGACGCTGAATGTCATATGGGCATAGCCTGTCCGTGAAAGATATTTGATCTGATCACGCATATCCGGTTTGTGCATCAGCTCCAGCCTTGCTCCATCTTCAAAGGTGATGAAATAGGATGAGAATCCCGTATTGGGATTGTGATACCTTTCCCCTGCCGTTCCGTTAAAATACTTTTCAAAAAATGCTTTGCCGGCTTCCAGGTCATCAAGGTAGATGGCGATATGTTCAATGACCATATTTCTTTACATCCAGTCCTGATAGACTTCCAAAGCTGCTGCAATGCCATCGTGATTGTTGGAAAGAGTGATGTAGTCTGCAGCATCCTTTACTTCTTCAACGGCATTTCCCATGGCAACACCGACACCTGCATATTTCAGCATGCTGAGATCATTCTGCGCATCACCGAAAGCCATCAGCTCAGCAGGCTCATAACCCAATGAACGATAAACCGTATCGATTGCCTTTGCCTTGTCAATTCCCTTTGCGGTGAATTCAAAGTATACCGGTGAAGTAAACATGCAGGAAAGTGTGTCCTTGAAAGGTTCCATCATTTCTTCATAATGCTCTTTCATGTAATCCGGCTCACCGGCATTCAGAATCTTTTCAACCGGGAAATCCACAAACTCAGCAAGATCTCTTTTCTCACAGAGAATATATCCGTTGGAGCGGGATTCGTATTCAATGATGTTGATCGGATCTCCGTTTCTTTGCAGGAAACCGCTGTAGACATCATTGGTATACATATATTCCCCTTTGGCAACAATCGGTGATACCTTGAATTTCTTCATGTGCTCCAAAACTGCTTTGGCTTCATCGATGCTCATTGCCTGATCGAAATACACTTCCCCGCTCTGGCAGTCCATGACCTTTGCTCCGTTATAACATACGAATATGCCGTGGTTTTTGTCCATCTCCAGCATTTTTGCATATTTGACAAGGCCCTGGTCAGGTCTGCCGCTTGCTAATGCAAGCATTACGCCGTTTGCCTGTGCCTTCAATAAAGCTTCCTTTGTTTTCGGGGTAATTTCCTTTTTGTCGTTAGTCAGTGTTCCGTCAATATCAAGTAAAATTGCTCTGATCATATATTCCTCCTTTTTTCTTATGCCTGTATTATAAAAAAGACAATCCATGAAAGGAATGTCTTTGGAAGATAACGGTCTGCAATCTCATACGGGGAAACCGGAATGGTTTCCTATCATGAGACTTCTGTCTCAGAATTTGTTCATCTGATGATAATAAGCGGTTTTTGCTTCCTTATTTTTTGCATAATCCAGATTGAATACACACGTATACAGCATGTCCAGCAGATATAACAGAGAGATTCTAGTCGAGAAGGAAGAGATCTTCTGATAATGATCTTCATGCGGCGAAAGCAGCAGCCTGAAGTCGGCATACGGAAACAGAGTTTTGGCCTCAGAAGATGAAATCAACAGAACCGGGCTGTTTCTGTCCTTAAGAATCTTACATAATGTTTCAATCTGCAATGCCCTTCCCCCGAAAGAGATGACAATCGAAAACGTATTTTTATCACTGGTTGCCGCAGCCAGTCTTTGCATATAGGAGACTTCCGGCACATGTACCTGTCTGTTAATCTCCATCATCTGGAAAGCAAAGTTTTCCGCAAAAAAGATATTGCCGGCATCGGTGTAAATATTGATCAGTCTGCACTTTTCAATTCTGTAGGCTGCCTTTTTCAATTCATCATAATGCAGAAGATTCAAAGTGGATACCAGTGTTTTCTCGTAGTCCTCTTTGAGAATATTGGCAATCTTCCATTCACTGTCATGTTCCTGCACCGGATAGTTAAAATCAAATGCGCCTTCCTCTGCTTTATAATCCTCCAGGTCGCTTCTGATCTGCACTTTCAAATCGGAAAGGCCGGATACCTCCAGCTTGTCGCAAAGCCGATAGACAGTAGCCCTGGATACATAGCATTTACCGGCAATATCATGCACCGACATTTCTGTAAATGCATAGGGATCCTTCAATATCAGATTCACAATTTCCTGTTCGCTTTCGCTTAATTTTATCTCATTGAATTTCCGGAATATATTCATAAAACACCTGTTATGAAGTGACCTTTGTCAAGGCGAATAAACATTCATAATCATAAAATATTTGATTATATTCCAAAAGCACAGATAGACCCCAAAATGGTTAGATTCAAACGACAGTTAACCAGTCTGTTATTCGAGGATTGGATACCCAAAGGTTAATGGTTCGTCGTTTTAGCTTTCTAATCTCGAAACGCGGATCAATGATATTCGTGATAAATAGGCTCATGACTTCCCATATTTCACATCAGTGCCAATAGAGGTGATTCTAAAATAGCTGAACCTGTGTTCTACTTTTTCTGGAGCCTATCTATGCTTTTGGCTTGCCTGTTTATTGTTCCTTACGGTCCCTTCATCTTCCTTTCTTTTTTTTGTTTTAATTTTTACAACTTTTAAGCATCAGATAAGGGCGTGCGGTCAATGATGTTGTTAAACACTTGCGCAGTCATTGACCGCATGTCCTTGTCTGATATAATCCTGATTAAAAATTAAACTAAATTCTTCCTGTTTCCATTCCCCATACAAAGCACGCCAGCTCCCTGGCTACAGCTGTTATCGCTACATTTCGGTTTACTCCACGATATATCAGTCGATGAAATTTTTTCTGCAGCCGGTAGGTTGCCTTGTCTGCATAATCAATCACTCTTACATCATTTCCTTTTTGTCTTGCCTTTATCCGCTTGCTCTTTACTCCCGGTGTTCCTTTTACCAGAGCATTAGCACATTCTACCAGTGTTCTTCTTACTGTGATATTACCCTGTTTTGTGATCGATGTTCTTCGGGATTTATCGCCACTGGAATCTTCTCCCGGTGTCAGCCCGCAGTATGCGCTGAAAGCTGCTGCGGTTGGGAAACGGGCAAAGTCGGATATTTCAACGTGTAGTATCATTGCAGCTGTAGTATCTATTCCCTTGAAGCATCTGAGCTCTGATATCTTTTCTTCGTATTCTTCATTGTGGGAAATTTCCTCAAGATTTTCAACAAATCTATCTATCTTGTCAGATAGGGATTCAATTTCAGATAAATATTCGTCCAGTATAGTTCGGATCGTTGCCGAGCATTCCAGTTCCTTCAGCCATTTGATATGGGCAGGAATCCAGTTGGAGCGCCCTGGATAGTTATTTAAACCATACCTGAGCAGCAGTGCCAGAATCTTCTGTCGGAATTTTTTCTGCGATTCCTTGAAATCAGCGATCATTCGAATATATTCCTTGACCTCCACATCAGACTCGTTTGGGACATAGACACTTTTATAGGACTTGTTCATAAGATTGGTCGCAATATTGTGCGCATCCATCTTGTCATTCTTTCTGACCTTATTCTTCGCAGATTTAGACATCGTGCTTGGCGCAAGAATCTCGCATTCAATTCCTAGATCCTCCAGCTGTCTGTACAATGAATATCCCAGACATCCTGCTTCATAGCCGGCAATAACCTCAACATCCTGATTGTTGAACTTAAGCAGAATGTTGTCGATGAATTTCTTTACTAGATCTGCATCGGCTGCAATCTTTGTTTCAGCGATAATTTGTTTATCGCGTTCATTCAAAGCACATAAGCTGAAAGAATTTTTATGGACATCCATACCAACGTAAACTATACTTTTCATGTGGCCTCCTATTGTCATTATGGTAATGATTCTCAATTT
>CACYBS010000145.1 GCA_902772725.1 Erysipelothrix rhusiopathiae | reverse complement strand
GTCATGTCCGATTAACGTAAAAGGAGGCAATCTTTTCGACTGTCTCCTTGAATTAACGCTTGATATCACTTACTTTGCGTAAGATCCTTGATCAAAGCTTCCGGCTTTATTATTATTATTATTTTTTATCGGCGATTGTTTCTGCAGAAATGATTCCCTTCATCCTGGTCATGAGTTGAATGACCTCTTCACTACTGGTATCATCCCCTGCCCGAAGTTCCAGGATGGCATTATGGACTTGATCGGAACCAAGTATACGCATATTTGTAATTGAAATGTGGATATTTTTAAGTACGCGCAGAACCTGAGCTAAGTCATCTTTTTCCTCGTAGGTCAAGGCAATGGTAAATTCATCCGGATAGTCAATTTTATCAATGACTTTGGACATAGCTGTCTGCGTAAATAGAATCAAAATTGTGGCGATTATTCCGGCTTCATAAAAACCGCTTCCCAAAGCCAGGCCGACAACACCGCAGCTCCAAAGTCCGGCTGCCGTTGTAAGACCCTTTACGATATGGTTTCTTGTTACGAAAATCGTTCCTCCACCGATAAAACCTAAACCGGTAATAACCTGGGCAGGAATACGTGACATATCGGCAGGAAGTTTCAAAACAAGATATAAGAACAAGCCTGTCATGGCAGCCACTGTAGAGCCAAGACACACCAGAATATGGGTTCTGAAGCCACCCGATTTATTCTTATAGGAACGTTCCAATCCGACAAGTGTTCCTACTAAAATAGATAACACCAGGCGTAAGATAATCGAACCTGTACTCAGATTGCGAAATCCATCAAATATACTTAACATAACTCTCTCCTATGATATTAATTCTTCTATTGAAAAAACACTTGGCAGCATGGCGATGGTTGACATCATGGCAGAATGCGAATTATTATGACGCGCCATTTTAATAGAGAAGATGGCAGAAGGATAGTCGTCTCCATCCCTTTCTGTACGCTCTATATTGATGTCATAGATTTTTGCGCCTTCCTCTTCAATGGCCTGAATGACTTCGGCGATGTTCTCAATCTTTTCAAAAGATACGAATACGGTGATATTTCTAAAGCGCCGTTTATACCTGGCTTCCAGAGGTAACATAACCTCCAGAACAAGAAATATTGCGACAGCGGTCGGAATCACACATTCATAGAAGCCTAATCCGCAGGCAAGACCCATACAGACAGAGGCAAACAAGCCGGTCGCGCTGGTCAGACCATCGGTTTGTAGATGTTCACTTGCGACAATGGAACCGGCTGCAAGAAAGCCAATTCCGCTGATGACCTGGGATCCAAATCGAGATGCATCATATTTCAACCCGATTTCCTGTACGATAGCTGCCCAGGAACCGTTTGTCATCATCTCATATTCGTATACCGACAACAGAACACTTAAAGCAGCCCCAATGCATGTCAGCATGTAAATCTTAATACCGGCTGCCCTTTTCTTTTTCGTTCGTCCATAACCGATTAATGCGCCAACAAGTGTCGCAAGAACAAGTCGAAGCAGAACCGAAAGAAAGTTGAATTCTCTGAGATAACTCATTCTTCTACCTTACCCTTTCTTAATAATTTTTTAACGTAAATTTTTTATCTACCCCCATTATAACAACATTTCTTAACATATTGAGTAAAAAAAGCCGAATTGTTTCAATTCGACTTCAAATGTTTAATTAATTGTTCTTTTGATCCAGATAGAATCCCAGCGCACCAATTAAGTTGGCATCATTTCTGAATTTACAGGATACAATATCCGGCTTAGAGAAAGGTAAAATCGCCTCATTCTCAAACAGCTTGTCAATGCCTGCCTGAATAGACTCGGTCACTTCTTTACGGGCAGATATGCCGCCGCCGATTGCGTAGCATTCCAAATCTAAAACACACTGAACAGACATGATACCACCGGCTGCATTTAGACCGAATTCCTTCAATGTCTCAATAGCTTCCGGTTCTCCGGCATCATAGGCTTCAAAGAAGGTAACACCGTTGATTGTCTGGAAAGCTTCCATTGGCGGAATTCCTTTTTTCTGGGCATACAGCATAATTAATCCGGTTGCACTTCCGTATCCGGCATAGATAGAGCTGAAATCATCAAAGCTGAATCCTTTCTTTACATAGTTTCGTAAATCACAGATCAGACCGGATAATTCTCCGGCACCTCCGGAACGACCCATCCATACATCATGATTTAAGATGATACCGCCACCGGTTCCGGTACCTAATACAATAACACATGCATGCGCATAATCTTTCAATGCTCCAAATGCTGCTTCAGCTTTGGCAGCGCATTTTCCATCATTGGCGATCACAACTTTTGTTCCGATTTTTTCTTCAATCAAAGAGGCGAACGGGATATTATGAATAATGCTGGTATAAGCACCACCCGTATACGCAAAACCTTTCTTTGTATCGATTCTTCCCGGCATGGATACTGCAGCTGCTTCAAACTTTCCCTCAAAGCGTTTTGCGATATTCCCCATCGCATCTAACAATTTGTCTAAATCATCGGTTGGAGAAGGTACCTTATCCTGTTCTAAGATCTCTCCTTTTTCATTCATTAGCGCAAACTTAATAAATGTTCCGCCTAAATCATAAACTAGGTATTGATTCATACTGTACTCTCACTTTCTTTGAGCTTAGTATATCATCTTTTATTAGAGTGTTTAAAAAGTCGAGTGCTTTTTCTGCACTCGACCTATGTTTACAGATTCAATTTTTTTGTTTCTTCATCTAATACCGTTCGATATTGAAATTCCTCTGTATCCTGATGACCTATATGATACAAAATCTCGATGTCTTCATGATTGAATAGATAAAAATGATCGGAATCAATCAATCCTACCGGCCAGAGTACAGCTGCATAATCATAGATTCTGGAAGTATCCGGTTGTTTTTGAATACGCCCTACAATCATAATGCGCTGTGTCCCGCCTTTCAAAGTCACCACCGTTCCTAACGGAAGATAATCTTTCATTTCCTACAATCTCCTTTCTTTAATGACTGACATTAATTCGAAAGCCCAGTCCTGCGATAAAGGCAAGTTTTGTACCAAATTCCCATTCACGGCTGCTGTAACGATAGGAGACATTGGCTTCGGCACTTCCAACGGAAGCCGAACCAGTAATAATGATACGAAAGCCAAAGATGTTGAAGGCAATCTGTGCCTCACCTCTTAAAGCCGCTGCTCCCACACCGGCTTCAAATACCAGCTCATCTTTCGATACTACGGCGTGGCCCTCGGCATATACGGTGCCAACTGTACCGGTCACCCTGCCCTGCATATTGACATTGTTAGTGCCGACCTTTAAGGTCCCGGTCGCACTGATGGCAGATACGGACGCGGAAGCATTCAGCTTTAACGCCGGATCAAACTGACCGTTTTCCCAGAGAGCCAGTCTGGCATTCCCCTGGGCTTTACACTCACCGATACCCGCAGAAAGCGTTCCGTTGATATGTTCTCCCTGTCCATACATTTCAACCTTTTTAATACTTCCGCTAACCGTACCATTAGCGGTTAGTATGTCTCCTTTTTTTGTTGCCAGGGCACTGGAATTTACATGATACGATCCTTTGGCGGTCCATTTTCCATCGCTGACATGTACTTTTACACTGTCAAAGCCAAATCCCAATAGACTGGATTCATGATTTTCAGCAATTTGTGCAGAATTGGAAAAATAAGCAGATAACGTGGATAAGGCATTTTGGATATATTGATGACGCTGATTCAAATCATATTGACTAAATCCGTAATAAGAATATTGATGATCTAAAACGGAGGCTGCAAGACTATGAAGTTTGTCTGTGTCTATCTGCATATTGGCTCACCGCCTCCATTTGGACATTGATCAATTGTATCGTTTCGGAAATCTGGGACATGAGATATTGTGATTCTTCCGGGCTTGTTGAAACGGAGGGAATCTCCTGGAGCAGCGAATTTAGAAAAGCCAGCAAGCCCGAATAGTACCCCTGTAAAGAATCCATAGATTTAACCGATTCCCTGTGTTAACATCTGTTCGTTTTCCTGATAGCTTTGGGCTGTCTGCTGCAGATATAGAGCGTATTGATCCAAAGCTGTCACATACGATTCAAATATGGGATTTAAGCTTTGAAACTGTTCTACCAGGGCCTGCCCGGCAGGAGAGTTCCAAACAGTTTCAATATAGGTCATCTTATTTTTAATTTCTTCAAATAAGGATTTTACATCCTGTTCAAGGCTTTTTAATTGGGCAGAATAATCAAAAACATCCTGCGAAGCAATTTGTATCTGAGACATAATTTTTCCTTTCTAGGCTAAGTTTCTGGCCTGCTGAATGCGGTCCTGCTGCATTTGTTCGTAAGCATCGGCACTTCTTTGAAGATAGGATGCGTATTCATTGATAATCTCTGTCATTCGGTTTAATTGTGGTTGAAATGACTCCAGCTGAGAAATAAAAGCCTGATTGTCACTTCCCTGCCAGATAGCTGACATTTCATGCATACGGGCATAGATGGACTGAATCGTTCCGTCGTAATCCGCAGATTTCTGTTTCAAGAACTGAGATCCGGCACGAACCTCGTCATAATTTACGTTGATATTCATTTTTTAACCTCCTCAAAATAGTATTAAATGATCCCCCGGCAGAACTTCGTTATCTGCCCAGGTTGACGCGGAGGACAATATTCTGTCTTTCTCCACGTGATAACAAACATGCTCGTAATTGAACTTTCCATGGAACCAGGAATGTTCAATATCTAAAATAAAATCCTGAATAATCGAATTCTCGCCAATCCATACATCATGCACACGAACACAATCAAATACTTTTATATGCACTAAAAAATCGTTCATAGCTCCTCCAATAAATCAAAAGTCAAGATTTCATCCTGCTGCCATAAATAGTTTTTGGAAGGATTGGTTCGACTTGCCTTCTTTTTCAAGCTGTAACTGTAGTCCTCAAAGCCTGCGCCAACCCACATTACATCCAGGTCGTACATCAACTCTTTGTAGGTCTGACTATTCACCTGATTAAGATCTGTAATCATGTTCAACACGCATATGTCGAAGGGCTGATTTAATTCATTTGTTACGATAAAACCGTGGTCCTTCCATCGATCCAGCAGCTTCTCAATCAATTCCCTGCGGGATTTCTGCGCATAGCAGATGAGTAACTTACGCTGTCCGGACCAATACACCCTCTTTCCCTGATACAAGCCAACGCAATATCCTTTCTTTTCATTTTTATATCGAAATACATTTTGAAGCGGAGACTGAATGTCTCCATGACAAATTTGAAACAAGATAGGATACACATCATCCTGCACACGTACAAGCCCTTTGCCTTTTTGGACTTTGGTGGATACAGGAACAAACAGCTCAAAGAAACTTCTTAGCTCATCGATAGAGTCTGAGCTAAAACAGATGCGCTCTGTAAAGATATGAAGCAGATTCACATCACGGGGATGATATTGTGAAAGGAAGCAGAACAAGCGGACTTTTTTATGGAATAAAATAGAAATATAAGGATCCAATGCAGCAAGCGAAGGGACAGAGACAATCATTGTGCAGCAAGCGACAATTCGGTCAATAGAAGATAATTCAGCCAATTCCGTAAAATCACAGGTAAGCTGTGAAATACCGGCCGTATATACAGGATGCTCTTGGTGATTATTTTTGATTGCAGAAACCAATTGGTGAATTTGGGTAAGATCTTTGCATAGAAGAATAGCGGATTGTCCAAATGATATATTCCAATCCTGCTGCTCGTTTCTTTGACAAAAATCGATAACGGCCATTACTTCCTGTTTTGAACGAAAAATACTTTGATCAAATAACGGAATCACATAAGGATGTTTGGGATACATATCCAAGACCTTTTGGGAATAGTATTGGCTGATTGTAGGGATTTTACGGGTACTGCTGTGGGCAAGAATTTCATCTTTGTCATCAACTTCCATCCAGAAGGATGATTTATCTTCCATCTTCTGCTGGAGCCAGAAGGATTGACCGATATACTCCATATCCCGATTCTGTATCTGAAGAATGAATTGACCCGATCCGCTTAAGCGATAGGCCCTGTCATGGTGAAGTACTTCCTGTGAATCGGCTTTGGAGCTGACAGACAAACAAATCTTAAATTTAGAGTTGGCAAGAACCTGATCATCGATAATTCCTAACGGCTTTTGCGTAGATAGAAGACAATGGATACCCAGAGATCTTCCCACCCTTGCGATTTCTTTTAAATTGGCCATGAATTCAGGAGCTTCAGCTTTCAACTGGGCAAGTTCATCCACGATAATAAATAAATGGCTGATGCACTTGGAAGGATTGGCATTGTTATAGGCATCGATATGGGCAAGGGCTCCGTTCTGCTCAGAAGTAAACTCCTTCAATAATTTCTGACGTCTCTGCACTTCAAAATGGATGCCTTGTTGAAAGCGGGATACTTCATCCCTGTCAAGATTTGTCAACATACCGCCGCAATGGGAAAAGTTGTAGAACGTCTGACCAAAGGCACCTCCCTTAAAATCGACAATCAAATACTGAAGATGATTGGGATCGTTATTGAGCACCAGCTGCATCAACAATGAACTGATCAGCTCCGATTTTCCCGATCCGGTCATACCTGCGATAAATCCATGCGGCCCATCCCCATATTCACTCAAATCAAAGCGTATCGGCTGTCCCTTCTCATCTAATCCAAGCACAATTGTAAGGTCTACCTTATCTGAAGGCTTAGGATCTATGCCAAATAAATCTTGAAATTGGAGCTTATGGCGATTTTCCAATCTTCGATATCTTTGAAACTCAAGTAACTTCTCGCCCGGTGAATACGTGTGTTCCATAGATTCAAAGCCGGAATGAGATACGCCTTTCAAATAGATAGAGTTTTCGGGAAAATGCATCTTTTTTAAAAGCTTGTCATCTGTGTAATAAACGACATACTCTTTCTTATCATCAATGACTCTTTGAATGCGCTCCACATCATCGACGCTTTTTACCGCAAGTCGGATATGTCCTTCATGACAGCCCTCAAATGCGGTGAATAGATTACTTTGATCATCATCTCCAATCCATACCCATTTACGGGATGGATTCCAAAACAGCCAGCACCATTGAATAAAGATGTAAGGAACTTGAGAAAAACTGATTTGGGATGTCTCTTTTGCCTGCATAAAAGCAGGTGACATTACCGGAGAAGACCAGTTCTGTATAACTGTTATTAAATATTGATAGAGCTTATTATCATGATATTGATATCCGGATTTACCGGTATGAATGGTAATCCAATTTTGAGGAACACATCCCGGGCAGAGATAGATATCGTTCTGTGAAAAACATCGAAAGGATGAAGGAGTCAGCCGGCTGTAGATTTGAAGAATATTAACCACCTGGTTTTCGTATTCGTTTTTCAATTGATCCAGTTCCAATTCACAGCTTTGGATATATTTACGATATTCACTTTCACCGTTTATTTGTTCCTTTATTTTTTCTTTCCATTGAATTTCGCGGTTGATCAACCCATAAAGAAGGAAGGCAAGGCACATAGAAGCGCTTGTCATCAACATCATATAGACTCTTTCCATATGTTCCGGTGAAACCAGCCAAACCACCAGACCGGAGGCCAGCCCGGAAGCTAAAATCAATATTGATGAGCCAATAGCTTGAAAGAGATTGCCCTTTTTTAATTTCGGATACATTTGCGGCAATTCCAGCTCATATCTTTGCATAACCGGCAAATTGATTTGCAGGTCATCTTTTTCCGGCAATGCGATTGATTCTGAATTGAAGGAATCGGATTCAATTTGGACATTTGTGTTTAAACTGCGGTTAATGATTAAATAATCTTTCACAAGATATGCTTCAATATCCCCAAAACAAATCTGATCACCTGATTTCAGCCGACAGGAAGCCGTGCGTTTTCCATTCACAAAGGTTCCGTTTGTACTGTTCTGATCATAGAGATGATATCCATCTTCTTTTTGTATGGTTAAATGATGATTGGATACCGTACTTGATAAAAGACGAAGCTGACAATATGATGCACGCCCGATTTTCAGACAGCTTTCAAGTTGATATACAGACCAGTTCTCTGTTTTGGTGTCCTGACATCGGATCGCGGTATCCGAAAATGTTCTGGTCGTATTCTTATCCATCAAAATCACGGTATCTTTTGATTCAACCTTTAATCCATTCTCTCCTGCTTCAAAATGAAAGTTTTCATAATCGGCATTCTGTTCGAATTGAAGAGAGGTTAAGGTATCGTTGTCATGAATCCATACTTTCCACATGCTTTTTTAACCAAATCCCTGCAGCCATCAACAACGCGGCAATCGATACCCCTGTTATAGGAAACTGATGTTTTTTCTTTGCCTGAATCGTTTCATGAAATGAAGTTATATTTGAAGAATCATCTCTGGCTTCGGCCTCTATCGTATTGAGACCTTCCTCTAGTTCAAATTCCCAATATTGATTATTTAAATCATCCTTTGGAAGATTTGAAACATCGACCTTCTGTCCGTTGACCGTAATTTTTGAAAAGACATCATTAGAGTAATCTACAGTATTTAAGATGGTAATGCGTACCTTATCGCCTGCCTTCAGTTCTCTATCCGATTCCGGATACATTAAAGTCACAAATGGTTTGGTATGATCGACGATTGATTTTTTCTCTTTTGCCAGCACCACCGTATTGTTGGCATCCACTGACCAATCCCTTATAACTTCTACATAATCACCGGAACGGTTTAATATCGGCATTTGCGACGAGGTTGTCATCTCCAATACTTTTTTCTCGTCTTTCACTTCTTCTGCAGAAGGAGTCAAAACTTCCGGTAATGGAAAAGACTGTCCTGATATCATCTGCAGGATGTATTGTTTCGATGATTCATTTTGATGTGCATCCACAGCTGTAATTTGAATGGAGGCAATATCACCCGGTGCTAATACAATACCTTCCAAAGTGTCTGAAACATATCGATTGTTGATATACACCGAAATGAGAGAATTTGCCGCATCGGATATTTCATAATGAAAAAGAGAAAGATCGGAAATAAGGAATGGTTTATCCTGGTCTAATACAGTGGAATTATAAGAGGCATCAATAGAAGGAGGCTTGCGGTCAATTTCCACTTCAAGATGCTCTTCTGCCTTTCTTCCATAGGCATCCAATACTTCCGCCTGTACCTTGTAAATCTTATGTTCACCGATATCAGCTGTTAAATGAACCATCTGACCTTCTTCATATTCCTGAAGTGATTGTCCATCATCGATACGTATATAGGCCTTCACCTTATCATCTACATCGCTTAAAAAATGGATGTCTACTCCATCTTCTTTCCTTTCTGACTGTTCAATCTTGATAGAAGGATCTTTGTTGGAATAGTTGAAATGCAGATCCGTTTCACCATTAATTCTGCCTCTTAACATCGGATAGGAATCATATTCCAGATGAAGACCGTACTGACCCGATTGATCAAGATGAAATTGAATGACATTTTGATCAGAGCAGGATACCTTTTGGATAAGACTTCCATCTTTCAATAAAACAACACTGACCGGTTCATCGACATTCTCGTTTAGAACAAGTTCCGGATCCGGATTGATGGAATAAGCTCCATTATCTACGGATACTGAGGCTTCTACCATATCTACGGCTTCAATCGGATATACGTAACTATCACCTTTTTCTGTTTCTATGGCAAGCACTTCATTTTCCGGTCCGATTTGGGCTGTTGTCGTGGAATCAATACTTTGACCATCCACATATACAGTCTGGATTTTATCGGTTTCATCACAGGACAGTTGAATGGTTCTTTCTTCATTGACAATCAAGTTTCCTTCTGAAACAGGACCATCAATCTGTATGGGATTTTCATTTTGCGGGGCATATTCATCCGGCGGTATACCAACCTCATATACTATTCCCGTAAAAAACTGGGACCATAACGCCAACTGCAGCAAACTACTATGTATCACTTTGAACTCCTCTCTATCTCCAATAATTGGGAAAACTTTTCATCTGAGCCGAAAAGCTCAATAAATGCAGGCTGAATATGAACGTCCTGAATATTTTTGGATTTCAAAAAAAGGATGTATTCACTATCCAGAAAGGCTAAATCATGAATCTTTTCTTTATCCTTTGATAAATCAGAAACTGTCCATTCATCACGAATCTTATATAGGCTGTCCCTTTGTTCTTTATCAAGAACGATTCCCTTGTTTTGAAGAAGTGTGACTAAGATCATGTAGTAATCACAGACCTGTGAAAATGAAAGATCTTCATCCTGCATCTTTTCAATAAAGTCAGAAATCCGCGAATAACCAACGGTATAATCCTCTTTACACAATGAGAGCGCAAATGCGGTTTCATCCGGTATCCTTTCCTTGATCGAATCAGGAATCCTTTCCAAGAGATAATCGCAATAAGAAATATTTCCTGAAACAATGGCCTGCTCCAGTAAGAATTTTGCGATCGATACATCTTCCAAATCGGAGTCATCCAGCCAATCGCCGGAGAGCCATTCATACAATGCCATTTGGTTTTTCTCAACATATGTTCCTGTAGAGCGGTTGACTGTATAGGTATACGCATTTTGAAACATCATGGGATCCTTGTCTTTGAGATAGATGTCAAGAGCTGTTTCGGGTTTGGAATGGATGTTGTTGAAGACAAAGAGAAGCGAAAAGACAAGACTGACAAGCGCCAGCATTCGCTTAAAACGAATAGAAAAAAGATAGATCTTTCGCATTTGCGATATTGATTGGAAGCGTCTGGTTTCCTTACGCAGACGACTGGGAAGCATCATCCAATAGACAATCCCCGGTGAATAGATGGTTTGAATGAAACGGCCTAATGCCCATACATCGCTGGATTCTTTTTTTACGGCATCCGTATGGAACTCAGGTGCATCATTCTGCCTGGATGCCATAACCGTCTTTGTTGATCCAATCTGAATGCAGGCATTGAAATCAATCAGATAAATTTCATTTTTGCGGACAATTAAATTATCAGGTTTTAAATCAATATAGAGATAGCCCAATTTATGAAGCTCATCAAGGAGGTTAAACAGCTGCAGGATAAATCTTTTTTTATACCATTGAAATTGCACGGGATGCATCTTCTTCCATTCTTGAAACGAATCCCCTTCGATGTAGCTTTCAATCAATACATAGCTATCGATTCGGTCAATCACATCAATCAATACCGGGACAAAGGGATGAGCCAATTGAGATAATACATCCACCTCAACATGAAATTGATGAATTCTAAGCGGTTTTGCGCTCTTGGATACTTTCTTGGCAACACATTTCTGCCCGGTAATCTGCGATTCCACTAAATCAACGCGGGTATCCTTTGTGAGCTGAAGATTACGTACTAGGCGATAGGCATTCATGATTGGTGAAAGATAAAGCCTTCGTTTCCGAAATAGATGTGCATACCATCTCTTAAGCGCATTTTTCGAGCGACTTTTTTTCCTTCCAGGATCGTTCCGTTACTGCTTTTAAGATCCTGAATGTAATAACGCTCATTCTGGCAGGTAATCTTCGCGTGCTTTAAAGAGACAGTCTCATCTTTTAATCGGATATCACAGGCCATAGACCTTCCAATAATCATCGTTTCCGATATCAATTCATATTTATCATCCCCGCAAACAAGGTATCCTTTCACCGCATTGGCCGATGCGATCAATTGTGTCTTATCCCCATCTTCCGCCAAAACCGGTTCTATCTCAGAAGAGGTATCCAGATCAGGTATTCGAACCGGATCCTGAATACGAAAATCATTTGTCTTCTTCTGTTTGGTCTTAAAAAACAGAAAATGCGATGGATAATAATGCATGCGGATGTTTTCTAAACCCAGCACTAAATTGGGAAGTGAAAATTCTTCTGCATGGAGAAAGCTTAATAGAAATCCCGGTATTTCAAATGCGGTCGTTGTTCGAAAATTTCGGCATACATATTCAATCCACGCTTCCGTAGTGTCCTTCCGATACATCCATTTATCCGGCTTGATGGGAATGACCACGAAAGAAAAAGTATCTCCGTATTCCGATACATATACAAAATCCGGATCGAATAATACGGGTTTATTGCGATTAACCGCTATGGCTTGATCAAATAAATTATGCAAGAAACAATAACCTTCCTCCCTTTCAAAGGATACCTCCTTTAGAAAAACATCCAGACTAACGTATTGATGAATCGAATAGTTGATAATTCCCCTGGCTTGATTGATCACAGAGCAGGGCAGACAATTCGCATCATTGGCAATGCGTTCAAAAATCTCTTCATCAAAATCATCCGCATGACGCAATTTCAGTGTTAAAGATGTTGGTGTTGTTGAAATGATGTCAATCCAATCCTGCATGTTGAACCTCCTTCATGTCCTCACTTTCTAATACGCAAAATTGACAGAGAAACCCAATTTTTTTTAAAATTCATATATGAGATCAAAATTAACCTTTATTCACACCTTTATCATTAATCCGCTGTTGAATCTGTATCCTCTCATGTGGCTCAATATTTTTCATGACAATATGACCTATGCAGCCAATACGCTGCATCATCCTTTCTATGTCATCCTATGGGCTTTCAGCACCGCTTTAGGGTGTTATTACTATTCCAAAAGAATTTGGCAGGCTCCCTTTTTTAAATTTCAAAATATCATACACGCTTTACTTTGTGCCGGCATGGTGATTACCCCTTTCATTCCTTACTCGTTAACTCTTCCTGTCCAGATCAATGATCTGCATATCTGGCTGGGTATGGTCAGTGTAGGCGGGTTTATCGCAGAGTGGTTTTTCTATTTTATT
>CACYBS010000144.1 GCA_902772725.1 Erysipelothrix rhusiopathiae | reverse complement strand
TAATGTTAATTACATAGGCCAAGAGGCCTTTATGGGCTGTTCAAGCCTAACATCTATAAAAATTCCAACTAGTGTTAAAAATATATATAGGGATGCATTCAAGGATTGCTTTGTGCAAAGTGTAGACGTTTCAAATTTAGAAAACTGGTGCAATATTTCATTCGGAAACGAATATTCAAACCCAGTCTATTACGCTAAAAAAATAAATGTTAACGGGGTTGATATAACAAACTTAGAGATACCTAATGTTGTTAAAGCGATAGGAGATTACGCATTCTATCGGTGCAGATCCCTTACATCTGTTTCTCTACCTGATGGTTTGATATCTATTGGCAAACATACATTTTATGGGTGCAATGGATTGACAAAAATATCAATTCCTAACAGCATTAAAGAAATAGGAGAGAATGCTTTCGAATTCACAAAATTATCATCAGTTCATATAACAGATTTAGAATCATGGTTGAAAATAAATTTTAATGGGTATTCTTCTAATCCAGCATTTATTGCAGGTCATCTTTATCTTAATGGTGAAGAGATAAAAGATTTAGAAATACCTTCAAGTTTTGATTCTATAGGCGATTATACATTTGCTTTTTGTAAAGGATTGACAACTGTAAAAATTCCAAATAGTGTTAAAACAATTGGCAACTACGCATTTGATGGGTGTACTAATATAAATGATTTAATTATTGGTAAAGGTGTGAGAAAAATCGGCATGGGTTCATTTGCTGAATGTTTCAGTTTAAAATCAATTATACTACCAAACAGCATTGAAACCATTGGTGATAATGCTTTTAATAATTGTAGTAATCTTACTTCTTTAAATCTTGGATGCTCAGTTAAATTCTTAGGCAGTGGTGTTTTTACTTTCTGCAAGAACCTTGCTTCCATTGTTATTCCTAAAAGCGTAACATTAATTGGATCTTGTGCTTTCTCTTTCTGTGATAAATTGATTGATGTATATTGTTTATCAGAGAAAGTGAAATTCATGCCGAATGAAGACGAAGGTCTTTATACAGAAAATTATACATTTGATTATGCGAATCCAGAAAACAAAACACTCCATGTTCCAGCTTCATCAATTGAAGCATATAAAAATATAGATCCTTGGTGTAATTTTAAGGAAATTATTGCTTTAAAAGAAGATGAGTTCCCAAATGTACCAAAGTGCGCAACGCCGAAGGTGGAAATTGTTGGTGGAGAAATTGTATTTAAATGCGAAACTGAAGAAGTAGAATTTATTTCAGAAGTTAAAGTTCCAGATCCTAAAAATTCTTATGATTCAAAAATCTCAACCCCTAAAAAATACAGTGTTTCTGTTTATGCAGTAAAAGCGAACTATGAAAATTCCGATACCGCCACCGCAGAGTTCGACTTCTCTGGCGACACTTCCCTCTCCGGCGATGTCGATGGCAACGGCATCGTGAACGTCGCCGACCACGTGAAGCTCTCCAGCATTATCTTGGATCAGAATGAATAATAGTTGCTGTTTTTGTTACACTTGAATTTATACAAGAGGTGCTCTGTAACCAGATTAGAAGTAATTATATATTCATAGTTATGAGAAATATTTTTTTAGTAAAAGGGAATATAATCGCAGAATCAGGAATTCACTTCGCAAGGAATTGGGTAGCGCCTGCACCTGAGACTATGACTGATGATGTAGTTAAGGTTAAAAATGGAGACCTAACCCTTACTGTTGAAAATTCCTCGATTTCGTATTATGAATATTGGGCTACTGGAGCAATTTCATCGTTAGGCTATAAACAAATTTGTTTGGTATCACCATCTTCGATACTATCTCTTTATCGAGACGAAATAGAAAGAATCCGGAAACTTGAAGAAATTAATGTCACAGATCCTTTACAATCTACACATCTAAGACATTTGTATATTGCAGTTATAGGAGCTTTGGAACTATTCCTGACAGAATTGTTGTCCTGCCTTGTATTAGGAGATAAATCTTTCTTCCGTGCTTATATAAATAACTCAAAAATCAATTTGCCTTTAAATCAGATTGAAGATGCTTCTAAGAATATGGTAAAGACTGTACATGATATTATTCATGATATGAACTCTCATCGAATGGACGTAGTCAAAAAAACTTATTGTTCCTTGTTTACAATAGACTTCCCGCCTATTGATAAAATGGGAAAGATAATAGAAAGGCGACATGATTTTGTTCACAGAAATGGATATACAAAACAAGACATCTCAATCAATTACGTAAAACTTTCTAAAGATGAATTGGATACAGCAATAAATGTGACAAATGAATTTGTATACAGTCTATACGAAAGATTAGCTGACGCAATAAAGCAATGGGAATCCATTACATAAATATATAGTAAGAATACATCTTCTTTCCAAACTTAAAATATTGAAATATGAAGGACTTAAAACAGTTTATCGGCATATATCCAGTATCAAAGACTTTGCGCTTTGAGTTAAGACCTGTAGGCAAAACCCAGGAATGGATAGAAAAGAACAGGGTGTTGGAAAATGATGAGAGTAAGGCTGCGGATTACCCTGTGGTCAAGAAACTCATTGACGAGTATCATAAGGTTTGCATTCGTGAATCCATGAAGAATGTCCATCTTGACTG
>CACYBS010000143.1 GCA_902772725.1 Erysipelothrix rhusiopathiae | reverse complement strand
CATCTAGACTATATTGGCTATTATAAGAAATTCTATGGAAAAGAAGAGGATGCTGAGGTATCCGAAGAGATTAGTTATGTGACAGAATTGTATAAACAGTGGATACCTTTGGACTATTCAAAATGCATTCATAATGCAGATAAAGATACTGAGTGTAAAACAACAAATGAGATGCGCAGGCTATTTGAGATCGTTGATTATCAGTTTATCAATGGTGGACGAAAATCACACTATAACGGATATAATAGGAAATTTATCGATTTTGTGCAGCATAATTTTGGAAAACGAAGGGGCACACTTGGATATACCTTGGGGGTAAATGAAAGTGACATCATCATGTTTACCAATATCATCCTGCGTAAATATGGAGGAAAGGTCAGTTTGTCAAAGCTATTTCAAGAATTTGAAAGAAGGGGGCTTCTGTTTGACAGAGAATCAAGAAAATTGGTTACTGACCTGTTTGATAAAATGAACTTATTAGAGAAAAGATCTGATAGTGGAGATGCTCAATATGTCAAAACAATTTTATAGTTTTCTTTCAGATAAAATAATAAAGTATTTTCAAACGAATACTCCCAAATCTGGAGACAAGTATTCCGTACAATTTGAGAATGAATTGCAGGTTTCATCTTTGTATGACGAACTCAGGAAAAACTTGATCGCTCAATCGTTCATTTATGAAGATGTCACAAGAAATCAAAAATATACCACATATGAGCTTAATTTTGGTAGCGTACAGTTGATCATAGCTGCAGCGCAGCATGGGATTCATCCTGACTTTCTTGCAACGTTGAGAAATATCGTAGGGGTGGAGAGTGGTTATGAAAATAAAGCAGTCTTGTTTATTCACTATTCTTCATTAGATAGTATCTTGGGTGGCGCGGGCAGTCTCAGTAAAGAAGGGATGCCGCTTAATATTTACACAATTGAACGAGATATTTTAAGAAAACTAAACGAGGCAGGATTTAGCAATGTAGATAAGCAAATTCTACATATGCATCTTGATAATATTAAAAAAGAACTAGAAGGATCAAAGGCTTCGATTTTTGAATATGAAGATTTGATTGATGTTCTTAGTGACTCTCAAATTACTGCGGATGAATACAAAAAATTTGAATTATTTCCAGACGATACATTAGCTTTGTTTTCTGGTAACAAACTCAAAGCAAGGCTGGAAGATAATCACTTAAACTATGTAAAGGTTTCGGAAGTCCATAGTTATGGTTCCGATCAAATAAAACTGGAAAAAATGTATGGAGAATCAGGTGCCAAAAGACTTATTAAGCCTGATTGGGAGAACACGCCATATACTGAAATCTTAAAATTCTTAGCTGGGAAAAAGAACAAATCATTAATCGAGTATATTCCTATGATTTCGAATCCTATGATATGGGATAGAGAAGAAGGAGACACAAGAGCGAAAAGCAGAATTAGGAATATTCTTGTCTTTGCGGATAAAGGTGCTGAGAGTGTCAACTTCATGCTATCGTTTACTGATTTTACCAGAAAAGCAAATATTCAAATACCTAAAGTTTATCAAAACTCATTGGTCTGTGAAAACTCCGGAAAAAAACTATTAGTAACAATACTGGGCTTAAATGATCAAGCGGATTTCGCCAGGCTAGTATACAAATGCGAAAATGCGAAATTTGACTTTAGAATTGCTGTATTGAAATGTGATCCTAGAGTACTTGAAGGGATAAAAACACAATATAGCGTTGAGATAAAAAAGGATAATAATAGTGCGATTAGGATCAAAACTGATGAAGAGGAAGTAATCTTTAATGAAACTGCTGGTTCTGATAGAAGAGAGTGTATCAATGAAGCTGATCAGGTAATACAAATAACTGATAATGAGCGAATTATTATAACTGTGAGTGATGATTACCCAGAATCAGAAGAAAATGAGGATGTCCGATTTTATATTTCTACAATTGATTTTGCAGTACCATTAATAAAAACATTTACGATGACATCTCCAGTTGTTATTGAAGGACTTAAACTGTGGTATTTCAAACGAACACACCAACACAGCTTCACTTTTTTGGGCGATAACAGTTTGTTATTTGGAACTAAAAAGTATTATACACGCGATGAATTCAGAAGAAGCTTAGATTTAGAAAAGCGATATATTGAGGTGGCTAGCCCATTTGCGCTGGAGAATAATGAAGAAGGGTTAAGTATTATTCCTAAAGAAATAAAACTACCAGCAGCTGTAAAAAAAGCCTTTGATGATGTAATCCAATATTATAAAAGCATTAACTCTATTCCAAGTTTGACATATATAAATAGTGATGTCGAAGAATTGTATAAGAAGTATTTGAATGCAATAATAAATGCTTCAGATTCAATAGATGATGGTTCATACCTTAGTGAAGAAGAAAAAGGATTATTCTGCCTTGGAATAGTGAAACGACAGTACGGAGATTCTGAGATACTGCTTAGCCCGTTGCATCCAATTAATGTCGCATATCAATTATATTTGAACACACAAAACATTGATGGTCTAGATGAAGACAATGGCGATTTACTTCGAAAATTCCAAAATACTGCCCTTCTGCCTTATATAAACATTGACCCAGATACACTTGAAAAGAAAGTGTTTATTCCGGTAGGACAAGTTCATTCTCCGGAATGGAAAGTATACGTAGATGAAACACTTCCTCGATATAAAGGATCAAAGGATTTTGTATCCAAGTTGGTCTCTGAAAAGATAAAGGAGTTTGTCGAGCATTTCAGTTATTTGTTTTCTAAAGACACGAATGCACCTATACGAATAAACTTAATCAACACGGGTGATTCTAGAGAAATAGTACAGGGGATTATTAAGTATTATTCAAGGGAGTTGGCAAGTTCCGGCAATAAACAAGTCATTCCTATTAGAGTCACTATGTATACTGATTCGAGGATAGATAATGCATTTGAAACAATGTCTCGTATTGATGATGCAGAGACGTTGTTTGATGTGCTGAACTTAGATATTCGTGTCAATAATGTTAGCAAAGATGAATTAGTAGACCTATATAGAAATAATGTCTATTTCTATATGAAAAGCATGGATGAGGAATTTGATTATGCTCATATTACCTTTATGGAATTTGATGATGATAACCAAGCCATTAATACAATGATGGAAGATATCCCGTCTGGAGTAGTAATGAATGGTATTTCTTCGGGAGTTCCTTCAGAAAGATTGGGCGATTCGTATCGTACGGGATTTGGTACAAAATTTGTTGATAAAAGCTCAGAATTATTGAAAGTTTCAATGAGGTACAACTCAATTAATGCAGCGATAAATGGCGACTCGTATCGTAGTGGATCCTGTTATGCATTAAAGATGAGCATGAATGAACAAAATGTTCTTAATAAGGTTTATGATGCAAGCAACTGGGTCACATTTATCAATCCAAAGGTAGACCTTAATTTTTTTAAAACTGATTCTGGCGCAAAGGAGCTGTTGATCATACATTATAGTGATCAATACAATATGACATCAAGTGGCTATGATGCGATTACTGTAACGAAAAAATCAAAGCAATATCAAAATGCAATATCCAGATATCTTTCTCTAAATGGTGTTGACAATGCTCATTATCATTCGAAGCGCATTATTAATATGTTCAATGCTTTAAACGGGGATTGGCTTCTTAGAATGCTGTCATATAAATCACATTTTCCCGTTGAAAAGCTAAGTATTTTGTCCGCTATGAAATTGGCGGTCAAGAGATATGCAGTTGATAACGTGATT
>CACYBS010000142.1 GCA_902772725.1 Erysipelothrix rhusiopathiae | reverse complement strand
TGGCCGATTTGCGGTAAGGATGGTCCCACGTGTTGCCGTCATGATACATGGCGTAGAGAATACGCCTCTGTACCGGCTTGAGACCGTCCCTGGCATCCGGCAGAGCTCTTTCCTGAATAATATATTTGGAGTAACGGGCAAAGCGGTCAGCCATAATCTCTTCCAGAGAATTCTTTAAGATTGTCTGTTCTACGACTTCTTCTTTCTTTTTGGTCACAGACTAACCTCCTTTGCGTAATCATCTTCTAAAGTAAATACGACATTATCTTCAATCCAGTTACGACGAAGTTCAGCCTTATCTCCCATTAAAGTAGAAACCCGTTTATCCGCTGCCAGGGCATTTTCTAAGGTTACACATAAAAGAGTACGCGTTTCCGGATTCATGGTTGTCTCCCATAACTGGTTGGCATTCATTTCACCCAGACCTTTATAACGGGTAATTGTATATCCGTTTTTCAATTCGGCTTTTTTGGTTTCCAGCTCTTCATCGCTGTAAAGATAATATTCTTCTTTTCCTTTCGCAATGCGGTATAACGGCGGTAAGGCGATATACAACATTTCCTTTTCAATTAAAGGACGCATATGGCGGAAAAAGAAGGTCAACAGTAAATTTTGAATATGAGCACCATCATCATCGGCATCGGTCATGATGATAACTTTATAGTAATTGGAGTCTTCCGGTGTGAATTCAGCACCTACACCGGCACCTAAGGCATGAATGATGGTATTGAGCTCTTCATTTTTCTCAATCGCATCCATGCTGGCTTTTTCGGTATTTAGTACCTTACCTCTTAAAGGTAAGATCGCCTGGTATTTGGAATCTCTTCCCTGCTTGGCAGAACCACCGGCAGAATCACCTTCGACAAGATATAACTCTTTACGTCTGGCGTCTTTGGATTGGGCACTGGCAAGCTTACCCGATAAGGCATGCTCGGCTTTCTGTTTACCTTTGCCTCTACGTGCTTCTTCACGGGCCTTGCGGGCTGCATTACGAGCATTGGCAGCTTTTACTACCTTTCGTACTAAGGCATTGGCAATCTCTTTATTTTCCTCTAAAAAGTAGCGCAGGTTTTCGGAAATAATATTGTCGCAGGCCTGCTTGGCTTCCGGTGTACCTAACTTTTCTTTAGTCTGTCCTTCAAATTGCAGCAGACTTTCCGGAACCGTTAAATTAAGTACCAGCGTTAAGCCTTCACGGACATCATTTCCTTCAAAGCTTTTGTCCTTATCCTTTAGAAAACCATACTTGCGGGCATATTCATTGAATACCTTGGTAAAGGCAAGCTTCGCGCCGGTTTCATGGCTTCCTCCATCTCTTGTGCGTACCATATTGGTAAAAGAGAAGACGTTTTCCTGATAATCATCGGTATATTGGAAACATCCTTTCACCACGATATCGTTGTAGGTACCTTCGATATTGACAGGGTCATGCATACCGGTATGTTCTTTATTGATTTCCTCTACAAAGGCATGCAATCCATTTTCATAGCGGTATTCATTTTCCCTTTTTTCCTTGCGGTTATCCGTTACGATCATTTTTAGATTTGGCAGTAGGAACGCATCTTCCTGGGCACGCTCACAAATCTTAGAAAAAGAGAATTTCGTCGTTTTAAAGATCTTTGGATCCGGTAAGAAAGTAACCGTACTTCCTGTACGGTGACACTTTCCCTCTTTGACAAGCTTACCGATTTTTTTGCCGCCATCTTCAAAGGTCATCGACCAGATGTCTTTTCCGTCATATACGGTAACCTTGCACCATGAACACAGGGCGTTGACAACACTGGCACCTACCCCATGAAGACCGCCGGCAGAACGATACCCACCCTCGCTGGAAAACTTACCGCCTGCATGTAGTACAGTAAAAATAACCTGCAGAGTACTTACCCCTGAGGCGTGTTTTCCTACCGGCATACCGCGGCCGTGATCTTCTACGGTAATACTTCCGTCTTTATTTAAAGTGATATGAATTTCATCCCCATATCCATTTAATGCCTCATCAATGGCATTATCCACAATTTCCCATACCAGATGGTGAAGCCCTCTGGTATCTGTGGAACCGATATACATTCCGGGACGTTTTCTCACAGCATCTAATCCTTCTAAGATTACGATACTGGAGGCATCATAATTGTTACTTGGCATTTCAACATTCCTTTCAGCCCATTAATTATACATAAAAACAACGCTTAACTCAAAAGAGATTTTCTTCTGTCTGTATTCATATACGTTTTTCTTTCAATAAAATATTAAAACTGTTAAAATAAATTCACAAAGAGGGTGATAGTATGTTAGATTTCATTATTTCAATTATTCTGGGGTATTTGATTGGATCCATCCCTTTCGCATTGATCATCGGAAAAGTATTCTATAAGACGGATATACGTCAATACGGATCGGGTAATCTTGGGGGAACCAATGCCGGACGAGTATTAGGTAAAAAAGCCGGAATCGCAGTTATGGTATGCGATATTCTGAAAGTTGTCTTAGCTGTAGGCATCGCATCCCGATTCTCAAATATCTGTGCAATCTGGTGTGGTGTAGCGTGCTGTATCGGACACTGCTGGCCGGTATTTGCGAGATTCAGAGGCGGTAAAGCTGTCAGCACTATGTTTGGATTCTTACTTGGCTGCTGGTTATTCATTTTCGGTTCCGCTTCCTACTTTTTAGTACCGGCAGTGATGTTCTTAATCATTCTTTATATCTTTAGATATGTATCTCTTGCCAGCATCTGTGCTTCTGTCTGCTCAAGTTTGTATATTACCGCTACTTTATTTTCATTCCAGACAGATGATTTGATGATTACCATTGCCACATGGCTGGTAACACTTCTTGTGATTTACCGTCACAGAGTCAATATTAAGAAAATTTCTAACGGAACAGAGAATAAAATTACCTGGTTGAAATAGGTTTGAAAGATTGCCCTGTTATGATAATAACGGAGGTGATCTTTTTTTATGAATTACTGTTATTATGACTATTCCAAAAGTACCGTATGCAAGGTTAAGGAGGACCAGAAAGAATACATCCCTTCCCGTTCCATGAACTCCTTTCTAAATCATGAATGCTTAAAACACGGATCTACCCTGCAGGGAAGAATTGATTTCTTTCGAAAGCGCATGAAGATCAAGAAATATACACCAATATTAATCAGTGAAAATCCAATTACCATTGTCTTTCCTATTGAGTCCAGCACTTCATCATCCAATATCTGGATCAATTATTATTCCATCAAACAGGTAGTTTATAATGAAAAAACATGTACCCTGCATTTTCATGATGGTACATGTTTAACTACAAATCATCCAAACAGAATCAAAAATATCCTGCGAATCATTCAGATGTTCTTATTAACAGCTGCATGAAGAATCCGAACAGCATCCTTCTTTACATGCCTTATCTTTTGTCATTTTCTCATGCCGTGTCGTATCAAGACCAAAAGCTTCCATGGCAACCATTGCCCCGTTTTCAAGACCTTTGACCTCTAAGAAAGTCGCAGCAGGATAAGGAGGCTCCAAATATGTGCTAAATACATTCATGAACTTTTCCTTATCAGCCATATCGGTTAAATATATGGTGAATTTCACAAAATGATACAATTGAAGACCAAATTCATCGGCTGCATCAATTACCTTATCAATACAGCTTTGGGCCTGTTTTTCAATCGTGTCGCCGTCTCCGGTTTGTGCACTCATATATACAAATCCCCCAAGGGATACAATTTGTGATATACAATCGCTGAATTCTGTTAATGAACCTGAATGTAAAAATATATTCATACTATCCTCCTAATAATCCTCTGTATTGTTGGATACAAGAACTTCACGAGGTTTTGATCCATTAGCCGGTCCGATAATACCGTTATCCTCTAAGGCATCGATCAGACGGGCTGCTCTGGCATAACCGATAGAGAACTTTCTTTGAATCAGCGATGTACTAGCCTTATGCGATTGAATCACGAAATTTTTCACATCATCATAAAGCGGGTCGCCGACTTCTCCACCGACCGTACCACCTTGCATCTGTAATGTCTTTAACTGTACAAAGGCATCATCATAGTGCGGTTTAGCCTGTGATTTCACATAATCGCAGATGCGGTTAACCTCGTCGTCTTTGATGAATACACCCTGAATACGTTTTGCGGATGTTTCACCATTAGGAAGATACAACATATCACCGTATCCTAGCAAGCGTTCTGCCCCGGCCTGGTCCAAAATTGTTCTGGAATCGACTGCCTGGGATACCGCAAAGGCAATTCGAGAAGGAATATTTGCCTTAATAACACCGGTAATGACATCAACAGACGGTCTCTGTGTTGCCACAATCAAATGAATTCCGGCAGCACGGGCCAGCTGGGTAATACGCTGAATGGATGCTTCTACTTCTTTGGCAGCCACCAACATCAAATCAGCTAACTCATCAATGATGATCACAATACGCGGCAATACTTTGTAGTGTTCATCCGGATTGCTGCGAACAAATTCATTGTAGGCAGTAATATTACGGACACCGAGCTCTCCAAAGATATCATAGCGGCGGTCCATCATCTGAACGAGTACTTTCAGCGCTTTATTGGCCATATCGCCATCGGTAATAACCGGAGCTAATAGATGCGGAATATCGTTATAAGGTGTAAATTCCACCTTTTTCGGATCAATTAAGACAAGCTTCAATTCATCCGGTCGTGTACGCATTAAGAAGGAGCAGATAATCGAATTCACACAGACCGATTTACCCGAACCGGTAGCACCCGCAATTAACAAATGCGGCATACGGTTCATTTCTCCATAGGTACAGTTTCCTAATAAATCCTTACCTAACGCAAACAGTAACGGTTTCTTGCGCAGGGAGGCAGGAATCGATGCCATCAATTCCTTCATCTGTACGGTGGTTTTCTCAACATTCGGTATCTCAATTCCAACGGCATTTTTGCCCGGAATCGGAGCTTCGATACGAATATCCTCCGCTGCCAGTGCCATTTTTATATCATTTTGAAGATTGGCGATGCGGTTAACGCGGACACCCATCTCCGGCTTAATTTCAAATTTAGTGACAGAAGGTCCGATATGAATCTCTAAAAGCTGGGCATTGATGCCAAATTCATTTAAAATCTCTATCAAATTCTGTCCCTGTGTACGGGCTGCACTGTTGTTGGCATTGGAACGTGATTTCCGTGAAAGATCATCCAATACCGATAATTTAGGAAGTTTATAATCCGCATAGGCAGCTGCTTCATCGGCAATATATTCTGCAGGTACATGAATCGGTTCCTCTTCTTCAAGAACCGGTTCAACCGGCTTTGTCTTTTTAACTTTTTTCACCGGTTTTTCATCCATCGGTGTTTCAATGGCATCTAAATCGATAAATACCGAGTTAGAATCGTGAATCTCCGGCTCCGGTAAAGACTCTAGATCAATAAACATTTCCTTTTTTGGTTTTTCTTCCACAGTACTCTCAATAATCGGTACCGTGCGCTGCTTCTTTACCTTCTTTTCCTTAGGAGCTTCTAATTTTTTCTGCTCTTTATACAGAAGATGATCTTCTTTCTTTTCCTTTAAGAAGCTGACGATCCATTCATATCCGATGAGTACCAAGCCTCCGATAAACAACAGAAAGACAATCATATAGGCACCGGAAAAATCAAATAAAGAAGCAACCAAGCCGACAAGAACTGCCCCTATCAATCCGTAGTCGACTTCAAATCTTCCGTTTAAGATATCCAGAAAATGTTCCATTAATTGTGAGAATCCGGCCCATGGTGTCAGATCGGATGTCGATTTTATGGTCGCAAACATCAACAATCCGACAAAGATCATTGCTGCACCGATATACATGCGTAACGGTATGGATTCAAAATCAAATTTAACCAGCGGTAAAATACACCCTGCGATAATCAAAATAATGATAAACATTGTCATGTTGCCGAAAAATAATGCGATGAGCTGGTATAAGAAATTACCAACGACACCATATCGCATAAAGGCCATGATGGACATCAATATAATGAAAAGCATAAGACACATACGAACCAGATCGTTATTCTGGCTTGTCTGTGTCTTCTTGCGGGTAGGTGATTTACCGGTGGGTTTCTTTTTGGCTGCCGCCATCTATTAACCACCCCTTCTTAATTAATCTGTATTTATTTCTAATATAACCGGTAAGACCATCGGTCTTTTTGCGGTTGTTCTAAGTAGATATTTAGAAACCTTTTCACGAACTTCTGTTCGAACAGCTAGATTATCGTATGTATGATTTTTAACTGCCTCATCAATCGAGGTTTCAAGAATCTTTGCCACATCAGATGTGATATATTCCGCATCTTTTAGATACACAAGACCTCTTGTCTGAATATCCGGACCATTGATGATTTTCTTAGTTTTGGAATCAATGCCGATCGCAAGAATGATAACACCGTCGGTAGATAAGATTTCTCTATCCTTTAATACGACACCGGCCATATCCCAGTTTTCTTTTCCGTCGATGAGTGTATCATGGAGCTCTAACTCCATGGCACAGGATGAAAGAACACCGTTTTTAAAGCCGGCAACCTGGCCGTTATCCAACAAAATGATATTGGAAGGCTTCATACCCATATCAAGGGCAATTTCGCAATTCATAAACAAGCGGCGGTATTCCCCTTTGATCGGAATATAATACTTTGGCCTTGCCAAAAATAATACCAGCTTGAGATCTTCTCTGGATGCATGCATGGACCACACATCTTTATCCAATACAACAATCTGACCTTCCTCTTTATAGATATCATTTTCCATCGATTTGAATTCCCGTTCGACACCCGGTACAACCTGGGATGCGATCACAATCAAATCATCCTGGTCAAAATCGATATCTTTTGCTTCATTGTTGGCAATATTGCTCATAAGCTTAAACAGGGACTGTCCCTGACCGCTTATAATCACTACGACATTTCGCATTTCATTGTCAAAGTCGTTGATATCAACCACCATATCCTTTGGAACGGAATATCCATACACTGCTTCTAAATCAGAAATCAATTCACGAAGTTCTTCCGTATAGAAAACCATTTTACGTCCGTATTCAATACATGTGGCAATGATTTCCTGTATACGGTAAACACTTTGCGTATAAACACTGATAAAGACTCTTTCCCTTTCATGATTGGCCAAAAGTTCCGAGAAAGCCGGAGACAATAGATGATGGGAAGAGGTATGACCGAGACGGTCAGACCCTTTACTTTCCGCCAACAAAATGAAGACGCCTTCCCGTCCGAGCTGGGCAATGGTGGAAAAATCACCGCGGTATGAATCATCTAAGTTACGGTAATCTTCAATAAATTCACCGGCATACACGATATGACCGTATGAAGAGGTGATCGAAACACCGAAGGCTCCCGGATACGCATGCGTTACCGGGAAAAACTGTACCTTGCGCCCACCGATTTTTTTAGAGTCTGTCCGCTTGACAACATGGATCTTAACACCGGTAATGTTCTCTTTCTTCAGCTTGCGTTGAATGACTCTTGCCGCAAGCGGTGAAGTATAGATATCGGCATGAATCTGTTTTAACAGATAAGGTAAAGCTCCCATGATATCATCATGGCCATGCGTAATGATAATACCTTTTATTGAATCCTGATGTTCAACTAAATATGTGAAATCCTGTACGATATATTCAATACCTAATAATTCACGTGAATCCGGAAATTTAATACCGCATTCTAATATATAAATATCGCCATCAATTTCAATGCAGGTTAAATTCTTTCCATCTTCGTCTAACCCACCTAACGCAAACACGCGTATTGTTTCATTTAGAGGTTCTGCTTTTTTCTTAGGCATATTCATTCCTCCTTAACAGTTAGTCTTATTTTATTAATTATATCATACAACTGCTTTTCCATCGAGGGAGAATGTTTTGCCTCGAATAATTTCAACCTTGACAAAGTCACCCGGTTGGATGTTTTCGCCGGTAAAGTTGACAAGTTTATTTGTGTCGGTATAACCGGAATACACATTTTTATTCTTTTTGGAGTAGCCGTCTACTAAAACTTCAACAATTCTGCCTTCATATTTTTTATTATTTTCAAGAGCATATTTATTCCATAGACGGTTTAGCTCCTGTAAACGATTGGACTTGGTTTCAAAATCAATCGGATCTTCCATGCGGGCTGCCGGAGTTCCCGGTCTTGCCGAGAATATAAAGGTAAAGGCATTGTCAAATTGGCATTCATTGACAATATCCAGTGTATGTTGGAATGCTTCATCCGATTCATTTGGGAATCCCACAATGATATCGGTACTGATAGAAACACCCGGAACGGTATCCTTAATTTTATGGAATAATTCCAAATAAGACTTGGATGTATAGCGTCTTCCCATTCGCTTTAAGATCTCATCATCACCGGACTGCAGCGGAAGATGAACAAAAGGCATGATGTTGTCATATTCGGCAATTGCTTTGATCATATCGTCACTGAAATCCCATGGATGACTGGTTGTAAAGCGAACCCGTGGAATACCGATCTTGGCAACATCCACTAACAGATCGGCAAAGTTATAGTCTTCTTCCAAATCTTTACCATAGGCATTCACATTCTGTCCAAGTAAAGTGATTTCCTTATAGTTTTGATCTTTTAACTCTTGAACTTCCGATAAGATCTGCTCTTTGGTGCGGGAGCGTTGTTTTCCTCTTGTATAAGGCACGATACAGTAGGTACAGAATTTATCGCATCCATACATAATGTTGACCCATGCCTTATGTTTGCCGAAACGATGCACCGGAAGATTTTCATATACTTCCCCTTCTCGTGAATAAATACGCACAACACGCTTATTTTCATGGATTACTTCATAAAGCATTTGCGGAAGATCCTGAATGTTGTGGGTTCCGAAGATCAAGCGAACCTGCGGATATTTACTTAATAATCTTTCGACAAAGCCTTCTTCCTGGGCCATGCAGCCACATACCGCAATGACCAGGTCTTCATTTTCTCTGTATAAGCGCTTGAAGTTACCGATTTCACCTAAGACTTTTTCAGTGGCGTTCTGACGGATAGCACAGGTATTGATCATGATCACATCCGCTTTTTCTGCAGAGTCCACATATTCAAATCCAAGCGCATCTAGTATTCCGGATAAAGTCTCTGAATCTCTTTCGTTGGCCTGACAGCCATACGTGGAAATGAAATAGGTTTTATCACGGCCGATCCATTTTGCCTCTTCCGGTATCACAAAGGAGTCAATGCGTGGTACGGGCTGTCTTGTCCGTTTCTGCGCTTCTTTTAAATTGGGTAATACCCATTCTGGAATTGTTTTCATATATCGATGTCCTTTCCAAATAAAAAGCCAAGCTCTTGGCCCGGCCTTTTCCTATCAATGATTATTCTTGAGTGATTGCACCAACAGGGCAAGTTCCTACGCAGGAACCACAGTCGATACATACATCAGCATCACATGTAGAGAATCCTTCGTCGTCCATGGATAATGCTCCAACAGGACATCCTCCTACACATGCACCACATCCGATGCAAGAATCTTTATCGATAATAACAGCCATTAGAATTTCCTCCTTATTTATCCTTAACCTTATCTAAAGTATAGTCACTAAACAGAAGGACTTCAAGCCAGATTGGTAAGCCATGACTTACCATAAAAAATGATGTCGGGAATTGAATTCCCGACAATAATTTTGTTATTTGGCGATTTCCTGTGCGCGAATCTCACGGATGACATTAACCTTGATCTGACCAGGATATGTTAATGTATCCTCGATCGTATCGCGGATGTCACGGGCAATCTTCACACAAGTCAAATCATCAACCTGCTCCGGATTCACAAGAATGCGAATCTCACGACCGGCCTGAATCGCGAAGGCATTGGCAACACCTTCACAGCCCTTGGCAATCTTTTCCAGATTTTCCAAACGGTCGATGTAAGCCTGAGCACTTTCCTTTCTGGCACCCGGACGAGCTGCGGAAATGGTATCCGCTGCGATGACCAGATGACTGGTTAAGAATCGTGCTTCCACATCACCATGGTGGGATTGGATTGCATTTAATACGATTTCCTTTTCACCATGTTTCTTACAGAACTTATAACCGAGTTCAACATGAGAACCGTCATTCTCAATATTCAATGCCTTACCGATATCATGAAGTAAACCGGCACGCTTTGCCAGCTGCTGATTCATTCCGAGCTCGGCAGCCATAGCGCCTGCGATATAAGCTACTTCCATAGAGTGCTGCAATGCATTCTGTCCATAGGAGTAACGATATTTTAATGTACCGATCTGTTTAACGATTTCTCTGTCAATACGACCGATTCCTAATTTAAATACCGCATCTTCTCCGGCTTTCTGAATCTCCTGATCGATTTCGTTCTGATATTTCTTTACTACTTCTTCAATACGTCCCGGCTGTATACGTCCGTCTCGAATCAAATGCTCTAAGGCAAGACGTGCTACCTCACGGCGTACCGGATTAAAGCAGGTAATGGTAATCAGGTCCGGTGTATCATCGATATTCAGTTCTACACCTGTAGCTTGTTCAAAGCTGCGGATGTTACGTCCTTCACGTCCGATGATTCTTCCCTTCATCTCTTCACCCGGTAAAGAGACAACGCTGACGGTGCGTTCCTGTGTTTCCTGCTGTGCCATTCTTTCGATCGCAAGTGCGATGATTTCCTGGGCTTTCTTTTCAGCTGTTGCTTTCGCTTCATCTTCTTTATCTTTGATGTAAGCGATGGTTTCGTGTTCCATTTTCTTTTCAACTACAGCGAACAGTTCGTTTTTCGCATCCTGGCTGGACATCTTAGCGACGTTTTCCAGAACGACGATCTGCTGATCGATCTGCTCCTGTAATTTCTTCTCTTTTGCCTCAATAGACGACAGTTTTTGATCAGCCTTCTGCAGCTTTTCAGTAACCTGGCGTTCTTTCTGATTTAAAGCTTCGTCACGAAAATTCAAGTTGTCCTCTCGGCGCAACAACTTGTTTTCTAAGTTATTTACCTCCTGTTTTCGCTCCTTGATTTCCTTCTCCGCTTCGATCTTCAGATCGTGAGCCTGCGTTTTCCCATCTAAAACCGCCTGTTTCAGTTTAGCCTGCGCTTCTGCTTCGGCGTCTTTTAAAATTCGTTGTGCTTCCTGCTGATCTTTGTTTAAGCCTGCTTTGGAATAACCTACCATTATAATTATTCCGATAACGACTCCCGCAATCCCGGACAAAAAGAT
>CACYBS010000141.1 GCA_902772725.1 Erysipelothrix rhusiopathiae | reverse complement strand
CCTATATGTGGGTCTATTCCACGATAAAGGAAAGCCGGTATCCGATACGCATATTTAATTACAAGCCCAACAGGAAGGGAGAAAACCCAAAGCTGTTTCTCAAGGGATTCAGGGGGACGATCATCACAGATGGATATTCCGGATACAATGATATCGGGGGATGTACGAACGCATACTGCTGGGCGCACGCAAGGCGAAAATTCAGGGATGCGCTTCCCAATGACATTGGGGATATAGAGGCAACGCTGCCAAAGCAGGCATTGAATAAAATTAGCAGGCTGTTTGCGGTAGAAAAGGAAATCGAATCGATGGAGCCTGAAGAAAAAGCTGAGATACGAAAGGAAAAGGCAGAGCCATTGTTAGATGACTTCTTTTCGTGGTGCAGAGAAAACCGGTATCTGGGATCCAGTAAGAAATTATCCACAGCATTTACATATGCGTTGAATCACGAAAAAGGATTGAGGGAATACATCAATGATGGTTACATCCCGATGACCAACAGTCTGGATGAAAGGACGATACGTCCATTTGCGGTTTATCCGAGAAATAATATTATCCGAGTAAATTACTCAAAAAGTGGGTAGATAAGCTAAATTCTTTCATTACATCTCGGATAATAATAATCTGTACTTAGGAGGACGGATTATTATGAATAAAGAATGTACAATCCCGGAGGCATATCAACAACTAGATAGCTTTATGTCTGCAGTAACTGCATACGGCTATAAACCTTCGACTACCAAAGAAATCGAAATTGTTATTAAACACTATCTTCGCGAGATCTTGCCTCAATTTAAAACAATCAATATGCATAGTCTTTCATTTTTTATGAAACGCTATAACAAGAGAAAACAAAAAACAGTTTTTAACTTTAATCTTGAATCTTGTCTCAAATTCCACAACTATCTCTACAGGGGGTGTCTAGATCCATCAAGAAAGCATATCCAATGGGTGGCTAGAGATATTTTCCCAGATGATCATTTTAAAGAATACATCAGTTCTTTCCATGCAAAAAACAAAGAGCAAACAATAACATGCCGTACGAAGGCCGTCTTACTATTTCTCTGCACTCAGAAGAAAAATGGCGCGGAGAGTATTAACAGCATCTCTTTAGCAGCTGTTACAGACTATTTACAAAAAGTAATTGTAGAAGATCAGCGGTATATCCGGGCTTATTTACATTATCTGTATGTGAATGGATACATCAGAGTTAACATCGCTGATTTGATCTATATAGAAAAGAGGCCTAAAAAACTACCTTCAGTTTACACTGAGTCTGAGATTGTCACCCTAATTAACAGCATAGATCTTTCCACAATATCTGGAATACGCAATAAAGCTATCGTTCTTCTTGCTGCGAGGCTGGGTCTCAGAGAATCAGATATTGCCGGGTTGAAGATCGAGAATATAGATTTTTACCGCAAAAAAATATGTATAGAGCAGTACAAGACAGATGTACCATTATCGCTTCCAATTGATGATGAGACACTGGGGGTGATTCAAAAATATATTGAGATGAGATCTATTCATACCAGCGAGTTTTTATTTCTGAACCAAAATGCACCCTATAAGCATATGTCCGCATGCAATGTCAGAACGGCAATAAACAATTTGTTCAAGAAGTCAGGCATCGATATATGCGACCGTAAACATGGACCACATGCATTGCGGTCATCTCTTGCCAGTGCAATGGCCTCTAACGATGTTGATTATGAAATTATTCAGAAAGTTCTTGGTCATACAAGTGACTGGTCATTAAATCAGTATATTCGAACTGATTTTTCTAAACTGAAATTATGTGCTCTTCCTTCAAAGGAGCCAACCGGCATTTTCCAGAGATGGCTTGAAGCAGTATCTTCAGTATGTGCCGTAACTTAGAAAATGTGGATTTAGGAACTGCAGTCACAAAGATTCCATCTATGGCTTTCTTTAGCTGTGATAAGCTGAAATCCGTTACACTACCTAAGACATTAACATCGATCGCATCCGATGCGTTTAGTAACTGTTCGGCTTTAACCGATGTATACTACAGAGGTACTGAGGCAGAATGGAACACAAAGGCTTTGTTTACATTCCCGGATAGTGTAACCATGCACTTTGTACCTGCATTCCCATTTGTGGATGTACCGGAAGATGCCTGGTATTACAGCGTAGCCAAGGAATGTTATGAAACAGGACTGATCAGTGGTACTTCTGCTACAACATTCTCTCCGATGCAGACCATGACCCGAGCTATGGTTGTAACGATTTTATGGAGAATGGAAGGGGAACCGGCTACGGCATTTGATGATCGATTCAGTGATGTATCTTCCAAACAATGGTATGCCACATCGATTTCCTGGGCAGTAGAGGCTGGCGTTGTTCATGGTTATGGTGATGGAACCTTCAAACCGGATGATGCGGTCACAAGAGAACAGGTAGCTGTTATGTTGGCAAACTATGCACAATACAAAGGTGTATATGTACCGGGTACAAAGAAGATCAATACCTATCCGGATGGATCTCAGGTATCTACCTGGGCACAAGCCGGTGTAAAATGGGCAATCACAAACGGAATTATCTCCGGTAATGGAGAAGGTTATTTAAGACCGAAGAAGAGTGCAACCCGTGCGGAAGGGGCTGCCATGCTTCTAAGAATGAAAAATTGGCTTTAATCTATAAAGGCTGTAACCGATGTTATAGTCTTTTGTTCTTTTTGGAGATTCTGGAAAAATTAGTATGACTTTCAATAACATGTTATAATATGAACTAACACTGGAGGTGATAATGAATGTGTAATAAAAAATATTATCTATTCAGCCTTATTCTTATGATGATGTTATTTACACCTTCCGTAATCCTAGCAGAAGAAATCTCAGAGACACCGATCCAGGAAGATTTGATAACGGAATGTGATGATATAGAAGAAGTACCTTTTGAAGAAAGTATTTCAGATGACCAGATTCAGGACCAGCTTGTTACTTCGACAGAAGAGCTATCGGAACAATCCTTTGATGAACAGGTAGAAATAGTAGAAACTACAAGTTCATCCAGTTATACAGGAATCCCATTAGAGGGTGTCAATGCGACCTTATATGAGCTTTTATCAAATTCTGTTACCCAGGTAGCGGAAGGAGAAATTGACTATACGGTATTTTCCTTTACGGATGCCGATTTAAACTTAGAGGATGTTTCGTATTCCAAGACGGATTTAGGCGTTGATTCTTTTATCAGTGAAAGCGGATCTTTATCGGAAGAAACTAAAACGGCCTTTAATGAAAAGATTGGCTTTAGCTTAAATGTGTTAAATAAGGCATTATTATACAATCATCCATATGAATTGTATTGGTATGATAAAGCCTATGATGGTGCTTTACGCTATTCCGGTTCTTTCTCTGTTCGTAATGGACTGCATATGAACAGCATGAAACTGTATATGATGGTATCAGCGGATTATTCAAAGACACAGGAAGCAGGAACCTATGATTTCAATACAGATGCAGCTGTATTTGTTCAAGCAGCTAAAGAAACAGCGCAATCGATTGTTGCCCAATATGCTGACTATGATGATTATGAAAAGCTGATGGCCTATAAAGATACCATATGTGATATGGTATCGTATAACCACGAAGCGATCGATACGGGTGCCGATTATGGCAATCCATGGCAGCTTGTCTGGGTATTTGATAATGATCCTTCGACATCGGTCGTATGCGAGGGATACGCCAAAGCCTTTGATTATCTATGCTCGCTTTCTACATTTAAGAATACGAATTTAGTCAGTTATTTAGTATCGGGATTAATGAATACCGAGCAGCATATGTGGAATATGGTATCCTTTGGGACAAATAATTATCTGGTCGATATCACCAATTGCGATACCGGAACGGTAGGATCTCCTTCTAAGCTTTTCTTAGCCGGATATACATCTGGTAATTTGACAGATGGATATCGTATACAAATCGGAACTCGTATTGTTAAGTATATATTGGATGATTCATCTAAGTTAATTTACAGCGAGCCTCAGCTGCAGCTAAGTAACGCCAACTTTTTTGATGCGGTAAATGATGTAAAACATTCTGTATCTGATGATAACTCCATTGATTTCTACTTTTCCTTTACCGAACCCCTTTTGGAACAAAATGCCTCGATTGCCGTTATAACGGATGATCATACCGTCAGTATTCCCATAGATAATGCCGGTATCGAATTCATTGAGAATGTGAATTATCATCACTTTACAAGCAAGGTTACATCTTTTAAGAATCTATCGAAAATTACCGTACAGGTATTATTAGAAAACGGGGAGTGTCTCTATGCGCAAACATACTCCAAAGATGAGTTTGCCAATAAGCAGGATCCTGCCTATTACTATGTTTTCCCGTTTAATGATGTAACAGAGGATACCTGGTATTATGATACGGTCAAAGAGTGTTATGAGATAGGACTTATCAACGGTACTTCAGAGTCTACATTTTCACCGATGCAGGAAATGACAAGAGCTATGGTTGTGACTATATTATGGCGGATGGAAGGAAGTCCAACCGTTGTAAGTGATGGATCCTTTAAGGATGTGTCTTCCAAACAATGGTATGCCTCTTCTATTTCCTGGGCTAAGTTGACAGGGGTAGTGCATGGTTATGGAGATGGAACCTTTAAACCGGACCAACCGGTCACAAGAGAACAATTAGCTGCCATATTAGCCAATTATGCCAACTATAAAGGTGTCTATACCTCGGGTATGAAAAAGTTGAACACCTATCCGGATGGATCACAGGTATCCGCATGGGCAAAAGGAGGTATGAAATGGGCTATTTCGAATGGTATTGTATCCGGTAATGGGGAAGGTTATTTACGACCGAAAAAGACGGCTTCAAGGGCCGAAGGAGCCACCATGCTTCTAAGAATGAAAAAGTGGTTAGAGAGAATCTCTTAAAGGGGTTCTCTTTTTAATGTCTAAATCATATATTTTATTAAATATTAATTATTTAAGACGTTTTATTAAAAATATGTGATATTTTTAACTTTATTCATTTTATGTTAAGCGCATATTATAATGAAATTAACCAGTGAAAGGAGGACTTTAAACGTGAGTTCGATGAAATATTACGTGATATCTTTCGGAATGTTGATGGCCATGACCGGAAGTGTCATCGTATTGGCCGAAGAGGCCGATGAAACACCGCCGGTCTTCTCAGATGAATATCAAGATAAATCATATTTGTTCCAGGAAGATGTTTCTGAACCGGTTATAGAAGACAATAGTATAATAATAGAAATAATTGAACCGGACCAGATATTGGAACAAGAAACAGAACAGACATCCGAGCAAGAGTTAACAGAAGCCATTATTGATGAACAGGTTGTTCAAGAACAACCGGTAACCGAAGGCCCGGGTACATGGGGGTCGGATTCGACGGGAACCTATTATGTAGTGGATGGTATCCGTCTAACAAGTACTGTTGTAAATATTGATAGTTACTATTATGGATTTAATTCCTCAGGATACCTATATAAGGCAACGGATTTTTATTTGAACCCGAATTATTATCGCGCCAAGGAAGATGGAAAGCTGTATGTAAATGAATGGTATGACTCGGAATTTGGTGCGAAGTATTACTATGGATCACAGGGCAAAGCAGTAAATGGTCTTATGTCTGTTGATTCAAACTCGTATTATTTTGAAAACGGATTAATGGTTGTAGATCGTGCCTTTGAAGCCAATGGAACTTCCTATTTTGCCAATAGCGATGGCTTTCCTCTACAAATGAGTGAAGGTCGAAACACATATTATGACCAATATAATTCAGAATGTACGTATTATGTGTTTGATGGTTCTTTTTTAAAAAATCAAATTCATTCGGAAGGTGGATCCTATTACTTCTACGATAGTAACGGAAAGATGGTGAAATCAGGAACCGGCTCTATTTACACCGGAGGAAAGACCTATGGAGTTCGTGCATGGGCAGATGGAACCTTATATCAGGATGAATGGTATTATGAGTCTTCGTATGGAAATCGCTATTATTATGGTCCGGCATGTTACACATTACCTGGCTTCAATAATGTGGAAGGAACAATGTATTACTTTGAACCTAATGGTCGCCAGTATTATAACCAAGCTGCAACGATCGATGGAAAAGTATATATCTTTAATGAAGATGGTACCTACTACCAGGCAACAGCCGATGGCTGGTACCAAACTCAATCCGATAAATACTATGTCAGAAACGGTAAATTGTTGACAGGTGCCCTCTATGAGGGAAATACGATGTATTATTTCCGCCCGGATGGAAGACTGTTAGTCAATGATATCATAAATGATACATATGAAAATGGAACCATGTACTATTATGGTGCGGATTGGGAAGGACATGTCATCCGGAATAACTTCTTTATGGGTTATTATTTCAACGATGCAGGCAGAACTTTACCAAATGGTTTCCAGAAGATTGGCGACTATGATTATTACTTTGAGCATGGAAAATATGTGAAAGATACAATTCGTAATATCAACGGAACCAACTATATCTTTGATATTACGGGAGCCATGTATAAGGCACCGGAAGGTATCAGTATCAATATTCATACATATTATGTAAAGAACGGTCAACTTGCCAACGGATTGTATACCGTTGATGGTAAGCAGCGCTTCTTTGTAGATGGCATCATGCAGCAGGACCGCGTTTTCCAATATTCAGAAAATGAATATGGGGCAGCCTTAGCCGATGGAACGATCGTTAAAAGTGGCTGGTATGAAGTGAAATATCCGCTTGATCCGCTATTAAGCTCCGGAGCTGTTTATGCCGACCAGAATGGTAAGCTTGTCAACGGTTTAAAAGTAATCGATGGTAAAACGTATATCTTTGGTGTGGATACGTATACACCATATATACTCAATAGAAACAACATGGTTAAAAATAACGGTACCTGGTATTATGCGGACTCGAATGGTGTTGCCACTGTTGTGAATGTAGACAATGATTTGGTGGATAAGGGTCAGGATAAGTTCTTTATTCGAAATGGTGAGCTTGTAAAACATGAGATTCTTTATATTGGAACCGGAACCTACGCCTTTGATGAATTTGGTAAGGCTGTAATCAATGGTCTATGGACCACAAGAGATCCGGCTTATAAAGTATATTATGCGGATTCTTCCGGAAAGCTCGCAAAGAATCAATGGATCACCATTGAAAATCAGGGTAGTAAAGATGGAACATATTACTTTGGACCGGATGGTGTTGGATATGAAGGTTGGAAACTCATCAACGGCAGTGAATACTATTTTGTAGATGGAAGAAGGATGGGTGCTGAGATTCGTCCTATTAATGGAGACTTATATAAGTTTAATGATAGTGGTTCACAATATACCATTGGCGTAGCAGATGGTGTTTACACCTCGGGAAGAAGTCTTCAGGTTGTTCGAAACGGTGTCTTAGTAACCAATGAATTGTATCCATATATGGGACAATACTATCTGATTGATGGAACCGGACATTCTATCCGCCAGCAAGGCGTTCATATTATGGACTTTATCTATAGACGCACTACTCCGGTTTATTTCTACCAGATGGCAGATGGACATATCTCCCAACGCAATCGCATCAGTACTACAACCGGACTTGATTATTTCTCGGGTGATGATGGCTTTATTAAAGAAGGATTAATCACTTATACAGATGGTTATCAATATGCGGTTGTCAATGACGCCCACCGATATTATGAAGGCTGTCTGACTCATGCGGCTAAAAATGTAGAAGTAACAATTCGCGGTAAAAAGTATTATGCCGATGAGACAGGAAGACTGTTAACCACAAAACCGATGCCGTTTAGCGATGTCCCTCAAGGTTCCTGGTTCTATGATGTTGCCAAAGAATGTTATGAAACAGGACTGATCAGTGGAACGTCGGCTACGACATTCTCTCCATATCAGGAAATGACAAGAGCTATGGTCGTAACGATTTTATGGAGATTGGAAGGGCAGCCTTCGGTTTCCTTTAATAATAAGTTTAGCGATGTTTCTTCCAAACAATGGTATGCATCCTCAATTTCCTGGGCAGCCAATGTAGGTGTTGTACATGGATATGGCGATGGAACCTTTAAACCGGATGCACCTGTCACAAGAGAGCAGATTGCGATCATGTTGGCAAACTATGCTCAATATAAAGGTCTTTATGTACCGGGTACAAAGAAACTGAATACCTATCCGGATGGCTATCAGGTATCTAGCTATGCCCAAGCCGGTATGAAGTGGGCTATTTCCAACGGAATTATCAGTGGTAATGGAGAAGGATATCTCAATCCTAAAAAGAGCGCAACTCGAGCAGAGGGAGCTGCGATGTTACTTAGAATGAAGAAATGGCTGGTCAATAAGTAATATTTCATGGAAAAGGGGAATCTGATGATTCAGATTCTTCTTTTTTTTGAATCGAAATTAAAATGTTTTAAACAGAGTGATATTAAATACATTTTGTATTATAATAAAGGAGTGATAAAGAATATGGTAGGCAACTTGTGTGGCTTCATAATCCCATAAAGTGTTATCTTCCATGTAATGAATATCACATCTCTAAAAAAAAGACACTTGAATATGGAGCCTTGTGATAAAAGAAACGCTAGTCAGCTATCCGCTGATATTCCCCATGGCGCTTCTTTTTTTGTACCTACAGTTATTTCAAAAGGGATTCTCTGTACTCGAGTCACTTTGGTGGCAAACATTGTAAAGGCAGCGTTCAAGACAATGAAGCATATGACAAGTGGTGTTAAGAAAGCAGGTATTACATGTCTCGGTAAAACTAAAACATGCTCATACGGTACCATTTTCGAGGCTTTTACTATGAAAATGTTAAATAATAAAAAGTGGTAATACGCATATCAAACACACAAAAACCGGGTATAACCCCTAGCTTAGATTATTCTATATTTGTTGTAATGTTTCCGTCTTTATCCATCATTTTTATCATGACCTTTATTATATTCGTTATTTCTTTTATATTTTTGTTGGTTAGATGAACTTGATATGGTGTTACAGAAAAATTGGTCCAGATAAAATCTAAGAAAATAAAGAAAGACTTATTTTCGAATCTCAGTATCTGTCCAGTCTGTTTTGCTTTTGTCGGATTCCTTGAATTATTAAAACACTCCTGGGTCAAAGAACAGATAAAGTATTATAACTTCGAAGACTGGACCACGATCCGGCATGGCATTACTGAAACTCATTAAGATATCGGGAAAACCGAACATTCAAGAGTAATTGATAGACTTTATAAAACATAGTTATACTGTTGCGGATGAAAGGTATTATAATATACACATACTTAGGGAGATTTTTCATGAAAACATATAAAACAATAGATGAACAGGTGGAATATTTAAAAGACAACAAAAAAATTATTGTTGAAGATGACCAAAAGTCTTTTTTTTCAGAACGACATTACTCTTCTACTATAAATCCATATAAAGAGTTTTTTGCTAGTGGGCGAGATAGATTTAATGCCCATATCTACAAAAATATGACTAATTTTTCCAGCATTATGAAACTAATAAAAATGGATGATGATTTTAATGAATATCTTTATGTTACTATAGGATATTTTGAAAAAAAATTTAAACCGCTGTTTTTGAAGAAATATGTAAATTGTACAATGATTTGTGTCCTGATAATAAGATCCAAGACATCCACTGTACTGAATATATACAAGAAATAGAGCTTTTTTTAAAAACAAAAAGTTATACTGATCTTCCTAGATTTTGTACACATTTTTTTGATATTTTAACAAAAAAACAAGGATATCAAAGAGATGATTATTTATTGGATTTTCGCTACCAATTATTAGATAAAATTCAATCTATCGGAACAGGCTCTTATCAAGATGTTGACGATATTTTGGTTAAGCATCATATAAAAAAACAGGAGATAGCACCTTTATGGATAATTAGTTCGGCTTTAACATTAGGGGAAATCAATATGGTTTTTTCAATGCTTCCAGATATATCAAAAAAAAGAATTATTAAACAATTTATAGCTAAAAATGACATTAATCAAAGAGAGATATTCAAGTTCAATAGTACGATAGAAAATATTCGAAGAATGAGAAACGTTGTAAATCATTATGAACCTATTATGCCATTTTTAATCAATGAAATTAAGGAGAAAAAAATTGAAGATGCACAAATGATAAAAACGATTTCCTTTTTAAGTGATGTATATAACAAGAATTCACTATTAAGTATTGACTATTCTGATATAATGACACTTGTGCAAGAAAATTCATATAATGCGAAAAAAAATAAAATTCTATCTGTAATATTTGATATGATTAACCAAAAATAAAAGGCCAACCCAATTGGATTCGCCAGTTTGGACGCATACGTGCATCCCTTCGTCATTTATAATATAACCACATATGCTATCGAATTCAAGCCCTAATTCAAATAAATGAAATCAATATCGACAAAAAATAATTAAGGAGAATATATAAATATATTTATATGAGTAAACCGAAAATATATAGAAAATGCCATTTGTGCAATAAAATAGTTAAGTTTAGAATATGTCCCTTTGAGGTCTTGTTTTAACGACAGGGATGTTAAACTGTATCATGTTTTAGATATAATTGGGAAAAAAAGAATTTCCCTGGGAAACGGAAGGATTAACCTATAAAAACTAACAACAATGACAAGGCGGCTATTATTTATGTCAATCTTGAAATTCGTATACCGGTAAATAGTATGTACCTTATTATTCTGAGTTCATCACAAAAATGTTTAACACTTAAAAAAACTTTACAGTTTGAAATATTCCTCAGTTACCATGAAAGCTACTATTAGACCATTGCCTATAATTAAACAAATTATGACTATGTTTGTAGATATAAACAATGAATTTTTTAGCTTTAACATTTTTAAGCTGATTGTATAAATAAAAACACGTATGCAGAAATCGTAACAATAATTACTGTTATGTGAATTACTTGGATGATATGAAGCATGGTGAATTATCTAATGTCTGATATTGTGGACAAGTACCTTGTGTTGCCAGATATAGACTTATAATGTATTGGGTAAGAATGGAATACTTGTGTGAGTACAAGTTGTTTCTATTCACAGATGGAATCTTCGTTGATTTTATCTGTGGTCATTTATCCCTATAATGAGAGCCACACTGCAGTATTTCAAGATTATTATCAATTCATCTGAATACAAATATGTTTGGGGTTAAAAATCCGGCGGTTTATAGTGATAAATCCGGCGATTTACTACAAGATCTATTGGATTGGAATGTCACATTGAATCACTCTGTCGTCAAAGATCTTTTAATACTACGACTGTTGAAAAGATAAGAGTACTTTATATGAATTTCTTAATACCGGATAAGAGCTTTAGTGTTTTATCTGTTAGAAAATTAACTGGTTGTGCAGATTGTATTGCCAGAAGTGTTATTTCAAAACTGAAAGATATGGATTTTCTGATTCCTGTTCATGGACGGGGAAAAGGCGTATATCGATTTAAAAAGAGCAGCGAAATGTAGTATAGTGTAATGGATTAGTTTTAAAGTAAGAACATATACTTGCTTAGCATTAACAATCAGATATCGTATTCTGATTGTATATATAGCGTATTGGAACTTGAGGTGATAACAAATGAAAAAGACAATTATTACTATACTTACATGGATCGTACTTGTGGGATGTGCTGTATGGGCTTATCCCCAAATTATTCAATTTGTAGTATTTCCGGAATCCTGGAAAACACCGTTTCTTATTATCGGGATTGTATGTTTAGGAGTATTGTTGGGGTTAATCTATTATTTCTCTAAGAAAACAGTAGGTGCTGTTATATTATCGCTTATTAATATATTGTTGTCGGGGGCGTTGGTGTTTGGTACTTTGTATCTTCCATCTGTTGAAAAACGAATGGGTGAAGTGATTTCTAAGATTAGTGATACCGAGATTGTAGTGATGGATGTATATGCCTTATCACCCGAATATAAACAAGCACATCCGGATATCTTTCAAGATATCATTCAGTCAGATAAATTATCTGACTACAACGATGCTTCTGTTGCCTTCCAGCATTCCAATAACGAGGAATTATTTAATAAGACAATAGAGGCTTTATCGGGTAAGATATCTGTTAATTTACTGGAAACAGGTACGATATGGGAAAGCTTGGAACATCTCTACAACAATGAAGCCCAGGCAATTGTGGTCCCGGATTCTTATCTTACTTCGATATCCGAGTTAGAAACGTATCGAAATTTTGAAAGTGATGCCGTATTATTAGATACTTTAATGGTTCAAATGCCAAAGGAACAGAATAGTACGGATTTAGAAACACAGAAGCCTTTTTCTATCTTTGTGGCAGGAAGTGATACCAGATCTCCGGAGTTATCAATTTATGGACGTACGGATGTGGATATTATGTTGACGGTAGATCCGGTTCATAAACAGGCATTAATTGTATCAATTCCACGTGATTATTATATTCATAACCCAGCCTTAGGAGGACTTGATAAACTGACTCATTTAGGAAACGATGGTATCACCAATACCATGAATGGATTAAATCAGTTCTTTGGGATTAATATGGATAGCTATGCGGTAGTCAATTTCCAGACATTTACCCAGATTGTGGATGCGATCGGTGGCATTGATGTGGACAACCCTTATGCCTTCACCAGCAACAACGGAAGAGATGTCAATGGCAATGGATATACCTTCAATCAAGGTATGATTCACTTGGATGGGAATATGGCTTTAGCCTATGTAAGAGAAAGATATAACTTAGAAAATGGAGATATGGACCGTATTGAACATCAGGCAATTGTATTAGAAGCAATCTTAGATAAGATTACCTCTAAGGAACTGTTGATTCATTTTGATACTTTATTAAACAGTTTAAAGGGTGCTGTTGCTACCAATATTTCTATTGAATCGGTATATAAACTGGCATCGGATCAATTAGCCGATGGTGGAGATTGGAATATAGTTAGCTATCACCTCATTGAAAGAGGAGATATGTTAGAAACAGTATCCATGCCGGGTCAGTTATTGTATGTAGGTCATCCTATTGATTCTCAGGTGCAGTTTGTAAGAAATGAGATTAATTGTATCCTATCCGGTGAGATTCTTGAACAGAAAGAAATCCCTATGGAATAAAGGGAAATGTATGTTCCAACCACAAAACATTAAGAATAGATTATGAATGATACTCCTTCGGGAGTATTTTTTTTATTCTTTTTAAAGAACGGTAAATGTTTTATAAAAAAGGGTAATTTCATTGAAAAATATTGTTTGGTATGATACATTAGTTTAGCAACATTAATTCAAATGAATTAGAATGTTTAACTCATTTGAATAGTTAAGAATGTATTCATTCTATCCATTTAAGGGATATGCTGCATATCTTTATCTGAACAAAAAGAAAGTGAAACCTGTAGCTGGCTTGCCGCACAAAGGATCTTTCTGATTATTTTTGACTTTTAGAATGGGTAGGGGAGAGTGCGCCCTTTAGGGAAGGAGAGTAATCTCATGGATAATACAAATAATTATAACGAAGATATAGAAATTGATTTACTGGAGATATTTAATGCGTTCAAAAAGTATCATCGGCTTTTGATTGTATTAACTTTATTTTTTGGCGTTGTGACCGCTGTTGTTACAAAATTCTTTATTCAGCCGACATATTCCAGTTCGGCAACAATCTTCTTAACACCAACGGTAGGTAGTGAAGGTAACGTTGACTTTACATCATTGAACTCCAACCAGAAGTTAGTCAATAACGTAATGTCTTTAATGACTCAGGAAAACATTATGACTGAAGTTGTTCGAGGAACCAACATGGAGACTACAGCGGATGTTCGTAAAGTTTTAAGTGTAACCAATAAGACAGATACCGAGCTTGTTACAGTAACAGCTACTACGCATGATGCCAAGTTATCCAAGGATATTGTATCGATTACGGTCAATACCTTTATCGATACGATGCAGGAAAACTTAAATCTGAGAAATATTGAGATCGTAAATAAGCCAAAACTCAGCTACAAGAAGGTAGGCCCGAGCGTAAGAAAAAATACGGTTATTGGAGCTGCGCTTGGTTTGGTTTTAGGTATGGCGTATGCGGTATTAAAGGTATTAACCGATAATCGTCTTAAATCAAAAGAAGATGCTGAAAAGTATCTTGGTATTCCGGTATTCTGTGAACTTCCGGTGATGGATAGAAATCTATAGAAAAATCTATCTGGAGAGAGAAGATAATGGCAAGAAATAGAAAGAAGAATGATCAATTTAATTTGGATGAGGTCTACAGACAATTAAGAACAAATATTGAGTTCTCTTCTGTGGATGAAAAGATTCAGGTTGTCAATGTGGTAAGTTCCAATCCCAATGAAGGAAAGACTACGGTCGCAACCAACTTAGCACGCATTTCGATTGCGAAATATAACTCGGTCCTAATTATTGACTGTGATTTAAGAAACAGTTCAGTGCATAAGATGTATGGCATTTCCAATGCGAAAGGTCTTTCAAACTTACTGAGTAAATATGACAGAGTTAAACCAATCAAGTCTTATGAAGAAGTAAAGGTATTAGAGTTTACCGATTTAGGAAGAGACTTATATGTGATTACGGCAGGAAGTAGAGTTCCTAATCCTAGTGAGTTGTTGGGATCCAGAAGATTTAATGATTTTATTGCCCAGGCAAGAAAAGAATTTGACTTTATTGTGATTGACTGTCCGCCATATGCGGCTGTCAGTGATGCGATTCCTTTATGTAACGCATCGGATGGAACACTGTTCGTTGTATCAAGTGCAGATACTGATAAGCGTCAGGCAAAGACCATCGTGAATGAATTAGGTCGTAATGGTGCCAATATTATCGGAGTGATTTTAACCAAGGTGGAAGACTTCCATTCTAATCACTATTACTACTATGGTTATGGAGATAAATAAGAATAAATATGAATAAGAAATATATACCTTTGATGATAGGCTCTTTATTGTTGAGCGGATGTGTAAAGGGACCGACAGTTACTGAAGAGAATGCGCTTGAAGTAGCTGTGGATGATTCCAATACGGATATGACGGAAGTTACATCATCGGATGTGAAAAAAGAAGATGGTGTATTCAAGGTGGAATTTACCACAGAAAGTGGTAAATACAGCTATACCGTAGGTTCGGATGGTCTTGTGGTTGACCGTAAATATGAACCGGGTGCAGCTGAAGAAGAAAGAATCGAACAAGAAAAAGAAGAATCGAAAGAAGATAGTCCAAAACAAGAAGAAAATAAGGATGATGAAAAGACAAGAGCAGAGAACTCTGCCTTATCGAATGTCGGACTTTCAAGAGAAGATGTTACCAGTATCACAAGTGAATTGAATGCCGAAAAAACGGAATATACAGTTGTGATTACAGTGGGCGATTCAAGAACAACCTGTGTTGTGGATGCAGATACAGGAGAAGTTGCTTCAACTTCATTTAATTAGCTTTTTTTTTACTTTTTAAATGTATTAGAATATACGGTACAATAAGCGATATTCGTTTTGCGCTAAATACAAATATGTGATTTAAGGTTTGGGAGAGAGAAATGTATAGCAAGAGTATTAAGACGGAACTTATGATCCGCTTAATTAAAATATTAAATCCGGTCATGATGGCAATACCATTTTACCTTGGATGGCTTTTATATTACAGCAAACAGATTAAAGAGCCGTATACGCCTTTAGGAACGTTAGCGATTATTGGACTTTATATAGTTGTCTATGTCATTTTGGGAAGAATTTATGATGCATTCTTGATTTCTTTTCAAAGAATTTCGGAATTAATTTATTCTCAAAGCTTAGCTGCGTTATTGGCAGATGGGTTCTTCGGAGTATTGATTTCTTTTTTGGCACATAGAATTCCTAATGTGATACCGATGTTCATTGTGTTGTTTGTGCAGGTACTACTTGCGGTATGTTGGGCAAAGGTAGCACACAATTGGTATTTCAATGTCGTAGGTGGTAAAAAAACTGTTATTATTTACGATCAAAGAACCGGCATTAATAACCTTATCAACCAATATGGATTAAAGAAGAAATTCAAAGTCAGACGTATTATTTCCATCGATGATTGTTTAGAGAACAATCTCGAGTGTTTGAATGGTATCGAAGTCGCATTTTTATGTGGAATCCATACGCATGATAGAAACATCGTATTAAAAGAATGTATTGCCAGAGGAGTGTTGGTTTATCTATTACCAAGACTTGGTGATGTCATTATGAGCGGTGCAAAACAGATGCATATGTTCCATCTGCCTATGTTACGCATTGGTAGATATTCACCAAATATTGAGTTTCTTTTTGTGAAAAGAGTATTCGATATTGTATCTTCGGCATTAGCGATTTTAATTCTATCACCGATTTTTATAATTACAGGTATTGCGATAAAAATGGATGGAGGTCCAGCTTTCTATAAGCAGGTTCGTCTTACTAAAGATGGTAAAGAATTTGAAGTACTGAAGTTTAGAAGTATGCGGGTAGATGCCGAAAAAGATGGTGTGGCCAGACTTTCAGCCGGAGAAAACGATGATCGAATCACAAAGGTTGGTAAATTCATCCGCAAAGTGCGTATTGATGAACTTCCACAGCTTATCAATATTTTAAAGGGTGATATGTCTTTAGTCGGTCCTAGACCGGAGCGTCCGGAAATTGCCGAACAGTACTACGAGACTTTACCGGAATTCAAATTAAGACTTCAAGCAAAAGCTGGTTTAACCGGTTATGCCCAGGTATATGGAAAATATAACACGACACCATATGACAAGCTGCAGATGGATCTCTTCTATATTGCACATCCATCTATATTTGAAGATTTGAGAATTATTATGGCTACTATTAAAATTCTATTTATTCCGGAGAGTACTGAAGGTATTGAAGTTGG